>DGWX01000042.1:198-12255 GCA_002395405.1 Christensenella sp. UBA4247 | reverse complement strand
TCATCGGCGCCGGCCCCGCCGGACTTTCCGCGGCGTTCTACCTTGCGGAGAAAGGCTATAAGCCCACCGTGTTCGAAAAGAATCCGACCCCGGGCGGTATGCTGACGTACGGTATTCCGAGTTATAAACTTGAAAAAGACGTCATTGAGGCGGAGATCGACGTGATCCGTTCGCTCGGCGCGGAGATCAAATGCGGCGTGGAAGTCGGAAAGGACGTTACGCTGGACGAACTCAGGAAGCAGGGTTATAAAGCGTTCTATATCGCGATCGGTTGCCAAGGCGGCCGTCGCCCGGGCGTTTTGAACGACAATGCAAACGGAACGGATATTGCCGTTTCATACCTCAGAAAAAGCTTTGAAAACCGCGAAAGATTCGAAGGCGACGTCGTCGTCGTTGGCGGCGGAAACGTGGCGGTGGACTGCGCTCGCAACGCGCATCGTCTCGGCGCTAAATCGGTAAAGATGGTCTCGTTGGAATCGCGTGAAGAAATGCCCGCGAGCCGCGAAGAGATCCGCGAAACGCTTGAAGAGAATATCACGATCGAAAACGGTTGGGGACCCAAGGAAGTCCAAGTGGACGAAAAGGGCAACGTAAAAGCGATCGTGTTCAAAAAATGCGTATCTGTGTTTGACGAAAATAAGAAGTTCGCCCCGAAATATAACGAAGAGGAGCTTTTGACTCTTCCCGCGGAAAAAGTCGTGTTTGCGATCGGTCAATCCATCGAATGGGGCAAGTTACTCGAAAATTCCAAGGTGGAATTCCATCGCGGCAATTATCCCGTGGCGGATAGCTTTACCTATCAAACCGCGGAGCCGGATATCTTCGTCGGCGGCGACGTTTATACCGGACCTCGCTTCGTGATCGACGCGATCGCGGAAGGACACGAAGCCGCGGAAAGCTTGCATCGCTTCGTTCGCCCTGACGCGCATATGACGATCGGTCGAGACCGCCGTCACTACGATCCTTTGGATAAAGAGGATCTTACCTATCCTTCTTACGACGAAGCGGGAAGGCAGGAAGCCGGAATGGACGAATCCATCGATTATAAGAATTCCTACCGCGACGCGCATAAGACTTTGACCGAAGAACAAGTCAAGATCGAAACTTCGAGATGCTTGTCTTGCGGCGCGTCGTACGTGGATCCGAATAAGTGTATCGGTTGCGGACTTTGCACCACAAAGTGTCAGTTCGACGCGATCCACTTGCATCGCGATCACCCGAAATGCAGCGATATGCGTATCGCGGAAAAGAAGGTGGGCGGTCTCTTGACTTACGCCGCCGCGCGCGCCTGCAAGATCGTTCTTCACGCCGGTTCGAAGGAAGCTCGTATGATGCGTAAGAAGCGTCGCGAGTTCAAAAAACGTCAAAAAGAGGCATAATAATGCACGAACTCGGCATCGTAATGCAGGTCGTGAATCAAGTTGAGGCGGTCGCCAAGGAGAACGAGGTCAAGGAGGTCGTAAAACTGACCCTTGAAGTAGGAGAGGTGTCCTCCGTCGTTCCCGCGCTCTTTCGCGATTGCTTCGAATGGGCGAAGAAACGGACGGAGAAGCTGAATAATTGCGAGCTTGATCTCGTTGTTCTCGAGGCGATTTCCTATTGCCGCTCTTGCGACCGAACCTATTCCACGACGGAGTATGCGAAAAAGTGTCCGCATTGCGGAAGCGACGATACATACCTCGTTACGGGAAACGAAATACGGATCAAAGATATCGAAGTTCTTTGAGTAAACGAAAAACAGCCGCACCTATACGGGTGCGGCTGTTTTTGTTTGAAAGAAAGGAAGATCAGGCGATCTCGATATCTTTTAAGAGATAGCTGTAATCCCCTTCGGTGATTTTCAAAATCACCTTTTTAACGTTCGAAACGTCCATAACGTCATTATGAACGGTGATCGCGTTTTTCGAAATCGCCATATTGTAAGTGGAAGCGTAACGGTTGCCGGTGGACACGCGGAACAGGTAAGCGGGCGTTGTGTATTCCTCTTTTTCCGCACTTTCCTCATTTTCGCTCTCCGCCGCGGCGGTTTCTTCCTCTTTGGGTTCGAGCGCTTTGATCTTCGCGTTTACGGAAGAGATCTTGGAAACGCTGATCTTGTCAAGCTCCGAAGTTAATGCGTTCGGAGAGACGAAAGAGAGAGAATAAGAGGATTCGTCCACCTTGGTCGCGCGAATGATCGCATACAGCATTTCGTTATCAAAAGCCGTTGCGTTTTTGATTTTTTGGCGCGAAGTCGCTTCCTCTTTCCCGTTGACGAAAAGGGAAGTATGCGCATATTTGGAAGAATAGGTCACTTCCATAATTTTTTCCGTTCCGCCGATCGACGTTTTCTTATAGCTGTAAAGCGGAGTAAAATCGTTTGAATAAAGAACGTGCGACTCGATGGAATCGGAATTAAACACACCGTCCATCGTAAGGCGCATCGTTAAATGCGTTCCCGAAAAAGAGTCAAAGTTCTTTTCGCCGCTATCCGCCGTTATGTCGGGCAGGGTAAGGGAAGCTTTGGTCAATGGCTCGAATTTCAAAGTCATTTCGCCTACCACGTCCGTTTTGTAATACACATCGTAAGAGAAAAGTTCGTATCCGCCGGGCTGCGTGCAAACGTAACCGGTGGAAAGAAGCTGCGCTTGCGAAACGTTAGAACAAGCGGTCAAAACGAGCGGAGTGAAACACAATAATAAAACGAGCAAAACGAGAACGATTTTTTTCATTATACACCTCTATTTATTCATTTTAATTCCCAAATAAAGTATTGTCAAAGGATTTCTTATGCGTTACAATAACGGTATGCTGACTTTATACAAGGCGCATACGATCGAAAGCGGCGCCGAAAAGGTGCTTTCCGAATTGAAAAACGCGAGCGGGCGCAATATCGTTATCGTGCCCGACGCTTTTACTTTGTCTCTCGAAACGGGCGCCCTCGAACGCATCGGGAAAGAGGGTAGTTTCGACCTCGAAGTAATGAGTTTTTCCCGCCTTGCGAGCGTCGTTCTCGGAAAAAAAATCAAAAGTTGTCTTTCGCCGGCAGGCTCCGTTATGCTCCTTGAAAAGGTCATAAGGAGTCGGGAAAGCGAGCTGAAAGCGTACGGCCGCGCAGCGAAAAAACCGGGTTTTGCCGAGGAAATGTACGCGGCTTTGACCGCGATCCGAAACAGCGACGTCAGCGCCGAGTCGCTCGAACGCGCTCTCTCCGGCTTAACGGGTTACGTGCGCGATAAAACAGAGGACATCGTTACGCTTTACAAGGGATATTTAAGGGAACTTGCGATTTCTCATTCGGACAGCACGACTCGCCTCGAAGCTTTAACGCAAGCGCTCGAAGCGGGCGAATTTTGCGCGAATAAAAACTTTTTCGTTCTCGATTACGCGGATCTCAACGCAAAGCAGCTTTCCGTTCTCGGTGCCTTGATGACGAACGCCGCTTCGCTCTCCGTCGCGGTGTGCGTGCCCGATGGGAGCGCGAATCGGCGCGTGTACCCCTCTTTGTATGGGAAATTGCTTCGCCTTGCGCGCGAGAAAGGCATTTCCGTTTGCGAAATCGAAGTTCCGAATTCTCTCGCACCGGACAAACGATGCGTGTCGGACGGGCTGTTCTCTTACGGTCAAATCGGCGGGGAAACTTCCTCGTTTTTCCTTTTGGAAGGGAAAGACAAAGAAGAGGAAGTAACGTATCTTGCGACCGAAATTACGAGGCTCGTAAGGGAAGAAAAACTTCGCTATCGCGATATATGCGTGATCACTCCTTCTTTCGGAGAGTATCGCGACCTGTTCGAGCGCGTGTTCGCTAAATTCGGGATTCCGTTTTTTGCGGACGAAAGGCTTCCCCTTTCCGGAAGCGATCTTTTCCGTCATTTGATCGCGGCGTTGACCGTTCGGACGGAAAATTTTGCCGCAAACGCCGTTTTTTCCTTCGTATCGCACGAGCTTTTTTCTTCCGTTCAAGTGAAAGAAAAATCCGACTTTTACGATTATAGCCTGAAATACGGCGTTTCCTACTCTCGCTTTCTTTCTCCCTTTAAGCTCGGAGAGGACGATCCTCTGTTTACCGGTGCGGAAGAAACCCGCGCGGCTTTGGAGAAAGAGTTTTCGCCTCTTTCTTCTCTTCCCGATCGGGCGACCGTAAAAACCTATGCGGAAGGCGTTCGAAACTATCTCTTTGCGAACGGTTTTGACGATAGGATCCGCGCTTACTCCGAAAGGATATACGAAAAAGGATACAAAAAGGAGTGCGAGGTTTTGCGTCAATCGCCTGCGAAGATCGCGGAGCTTTTATCCGTTTTGGAAGAGCTCAGAGGGGAAGACGAGGTTACTCTCGAAGAATTCATCCTCGCTTTTTCTTCGGGCGCGGCGCAGGTAAAGATCGCGGCGCTGCCTTTATCGCTGGACTGCGTGTATTTCGGCGCGGTGGAACAGGCGATGTACGAAAAGATCCCCGCGCTTTTCATCCTCGGCGCGGAAGACGGACTTTTTCCTTTGGAAAAAACGAAGGAAGGGATCCTCGGGGAGAAAGAGTACGCGGCGCTTCGCGGTCAGAATATCGTGATCGAAAAGGTGGGCGCGGAAGAACTTGGGGAAAATCGATTCCACGCAATGCAGCTTTTGATCCGCGGAGACAGAACGTATTTAACGCATCTTTCGTCTTTCGAGCCGTCTTCTTGCGCGCGCTTTTTGGCAAGCGCCTTTTCCCTTCCCGTTTGCGAAATAGGAAGCGTTTTAAGCGAATTTCCGCTCCCTTTCAGAGCGCCCACGGTTTCGGTTGCGTCGGAGATCTTGACCGACTTATCCAGAAGATACTTCGAGGGGACGCTATCCGAAAAAGAAAGGGAAGAAGCCGCGGCTCTGTCGGGCGCGCTCAATAAGAAGTTTCCTCTTTCGCCTTTTTTATCGGAAGAGAAAGAACTCGCTGAAAAACCGGAATTGCCCCGAACGAGCGTTTCGGAACTGGAATCATATTTCGCTTGCCCCTATTCGAGATTCGTAACCTACGGACTCGGTGCGAAAGAAAAGGAAATCGCGAAGGCGGACAGCCGCATTCTCGGCATCGTGATCCACGAAGTCGCCTATCTGTTTATGAAAGAAGATTCTCATCGAAATATTTCCGACGAAGAGGCGAGAGAACTCGGAGAAAAAATCGCTCGCGAGATCCTTTCGGCGCCCGAGTACAAGGCGATCGGCGAAGCGGAAGGCAGGCAAGCGCTCGATCGAGCCGTTCGTTCGGCGGGAGAAACGGTCGTCACTTTGAAAAAACAATGCGAAACCTCGTCCTTCAAACCGACCTTTTTCGAAAAACGCTTTGACGAGAAAAGCAAAATTCCCGCGCTTTCGCTCGACGGAACTTGCCTCGTCGGGAAAATCGACCGTATCGACCTGAAAGATGATTACGCCGTCGCAATCGATTATAAAACGGGAGCGTCCGCTTATACCTTATCCGATTTTTACGTGGGTAAAAAACTTCAATTACAGCTTTATCTCGCCGTTCTCGCAAACGCCGGCTATAAACCGGTAGCCGCCTTGTACGCCGATGTCAGCACGGGATTCAAAAAAAAGGGGAGTCGCTTCTTCAAAGGGCAGGTTTTGTCCGAATCGTGGGTCGCGCTCGGGTTGGATAAAAAGAGCGAGTCCGAAAGTAGCGCCTTTACTTCTTTATGCGTAACGGCGGAGGGGAAGGTGCTTCGCGAAGGCGTGGACGTTTCCCTCGTTTCAAAAGAGGAATTGCGCGCGATGATCGCATACGCGGAAGCGCTTGCGAAGGGAGCGGCAAGGGAGATCAAAGAAGGCTTTATCGCGCCGTATCCCTTTAAGGGAGGATGCGAGGGTTGCCGCGCCAAACGCGTTTGTCTGCATGCGGATCAGCATAAACGTCGCGCTTTTCGAGGGATCAAAGCAAACGACTTCGAGGCGCTTGCCGAGGAGGGGAAAGAATGACGGACAAGAAAAAAAGAAAGATGACGCCCGAGCAGGCAAGGGCTGTCGAAAGTAAAAAGGGGAACGTCATCATTTCCGCGTCGGCAGGGAGCGGCAAAACCACGACGATGGTCAGCCGCGTTGCGGAACTTATCAAAGAGCGAGGAGCGAAAACGAGCGAGATCGCGATGATGACCTTTACCGAAGCGTCGGCGCGGGAAATGACGAGCCGCCTTTCCGATCTGTTGCTCCAAGAGATCAAAAACGCGAGGGAAAGATCGAGAGAAGCCTCCGACCTCTCCGAAAAAGAAAAAGCGGATCGGGAATTCGAGTCCCTCGTTTGCGCGTTGGACGAGCTTCCCTTTTTGTCTTGCGGAACGATACACGCGTTTTGTCTCGGACTCATCAAAAGGCATTTCGAGCTTGTAAATCTTTCCCCGTCGCTTTCGGTTATGGACGAAGATTCCGCCGTTTTTTACAAAAAACAGGCGATGAATTCCCTTATTAAAAAGCGCTATGCGGAGGATAAAGATCGCTATCTCTCTTTTTCCCGCTTATTCGGAGAAAAGGGCGACGATCTTTTGTCGGACAGCGTGTTTGCGCTGTACGATCTTATGACTACCTGCGAGGAGAGAGAAGGATTTTTGGATCGAGCGAAAGAAACGGCGAATCTTGCGCTCGGCGCTTCTCCTTACGCGTCTTATTATCTTTCCTATTTATCGAGGCGGATTTTTGCGCTTAGAGAAGTCATTCGTCCCGTATTCGAAAAAGCGCTTGCGTTTGAAGCGCGCTCTTACTCGGAAAAACTGCGTTTTTACGAAACGATCTTGGACGAGTTTTCTGCCGTTTCTTCCTTGCGAGACGTATTCTTATCGGCGGAGCGCGCCGCCGCATGGGCGAAACCGCGTTTGTCGTCCAAGGAAGGAAAACTTTTTCCCGAATTTAAGGAAGAATGCGAATGCGTGTTCGAACTATGCGAACGTTTCTTAAAGGAGATGAAAGGGCTTTTATCCGATTACGGCAGTTACGCGCAGGCGGAAGAGGATTATAAAAACAGCGCCGCTGCCACTTCGGAACTGATCGATCTTACTCGCGAATTTTCCGAAGAGTACGAAAAAGTCAAAGAAAAAGAAAAATTGCTCGATTATGCGGATTTCGAAAAGTATGCGGTCGAGCTTTTGTCTCGCCCGGAGATTCGAGGCGAGCTCGGGTTTAAGTACGTTCTGGTGGACGAATGTCAGGACGTAAACCCCGTTCAGGATCGGATCGTTCGCTATCTCGCCGAAGGAAACGAGCTGTTTACCGTGGGCGACGTAAAACAAAGTATTTATCGCTTCCGCTTGGCGGATCCGGAGATATTTAACGATCGCTTGAAACGAGGAGAAGCCGATCCCGAGGCTTCGGACGTCATTCTTTTTGATAAAAACTTCCGTTCTTCTCCCTGCGTGATCGATTTCGTGAATACGGTGTTTTCCTCGCTGATGACAGAGTCTTTCGGCGGCGTGGATTATAAAAAGCACCTGCTTGCCGGGCGCGAGCCGGCGGCAACGGAGGAAAAAGAAGGGGAGATCGGATTGTTCTTTTTCGAAGAACCGCAAGAAGAGAACCCGGAAATCGCGGGCGTTTACAGCGTTCGAACCGCCGTTCTCGAAGAAGAGGAAGCGGAAGAGAAATCAACGGAAGGAGAATGGGTTTTGTCCAAGCTCCGGGAGGTCGTGGGAAGCAAGTTATACGACGCGAAGAAAAAGGCTGCGTTTACCGTTTCTTACCGCGACGTTGCGATCCTTGCCGCCAAGAGAAACGCCGCTTCGTCCGTCGTTCGTTACTTGCAAAAAGCGGGCATTCCTCTGAACGTCGGCAATTTTTTGAAGGATGAAAACGGCTTGGAAGAAGAGCAACTCGTGGATTTTTTGCGATTGATTTTAAGTCCGTCCGACGATTACGCGCTTCTTTCCGTTTTGCGTTCTCCGATGTTTGAAGCGTCGAACGAAACTCTCTTGCGGATCGGAAAAGAAGAGGGAAAAAACTTTTACGAAAAAGCGCTTTCCTATTCGGGAAAACCGGAAGGAACGCTTGTTCGTTCGCTCTTTTCTTATTTGGAACAAGCTCGTTTTATGAGTTCGATCCTGCCATTATACGAGCTTGCGTCTTCTATCGCGGAAGAGAAATTTCGTTTGCCTTTGTTAAAGGAAAAGGACGGGAGATTGCGTTTCGGGAAACTGCTGTCGTTCGTTGAATCGCTAAAAGGGAAATGGGAAAACGCGGGTATCGCGGAGTATCTTACTTTTTACGATGAGTTTTACAGCGGGAAAAACGGAGGGGAGATCGAAGAGAAAGACGCCGTTTCGGTTATGACGATCCACGCCAGCAAAGGTTTGGAATTCCCCGTCGTGTTTTTGGTGGGAACAGCGGCGGATGTAAATCCCGTAGAAGATCATAATAGGCAGATCGCCGCGGACAGAGAACTCGGCGTGGCAAAGAAGATAACGGACGAGGCGAATTTCGAAAAGAGAAAAAACTTTGCGGTGGAAGCGATCGCGAAAAAAAAGAGAGAAGAGGGCAGAGAAGACTCGTTGCGCCTTTTATACGTCGCTTTAACGAGAGCGAAAAATTCTCTTTACGTTTCGGGCAAACTCTCGGAAAAGAGCTATCGGGATCGCCCTTCTCCCGCGTTTGCTTCTTCGATGGCGGAGTGGATCGCGTATGCGATCAAAGGCAAGTATCCGATCGAACGCTATTTTGAGAGAAAAGCGAGTTTTGTTCCGGAAAAAGTTTTACCCGTTATTCCCGAAAGCTCGGAAAACGCCGCGCTCCTTCGCGATGCTTTCCGTTACGAATACCCCTATCAAAAAGCAACCGAAACGGGTATAAAGTACACCGTAACGGGTATAAATAATACGGAAGAAGAAGGTTACGCTCCTCCGATCCCGCTTTTTCCCGAGGATCAAGCGTCGAAAGGAACTCGGTTTCACGCGGTCATGGAGAACGTTCCTTTGTCCGTGTCATCGGAAGAAGAAATGGAAAAGGCGCTGGAACACATGCGAGAACTCGGCGTTTTAAGCGAGAGCGAGAAAGATGAGATCGACGTCGCGGTCGCGCTGGACGCCGTAAGAAAAATTCGAGATCTGACGGACGGTTTTTCTGTCGAACGCGAAAAAAGTTTTATGTTGCGCTCTCCCGCGGAGGAGATCGGACTTTCCGGCGTAAAGGATTACGTGGCGATACAGGGAAAGATCGATTTGATCGCGAGAAAGGGCAATCAAGCGCTGATCGTCGATTATAAATTGACTTCCGCACCCGCTTACATATTGAAAGAGCGCTATCGCGCGCAGCTGGATCTATACGAGCTTGCCGTTCAAAAGGCGTACGGATCGGCGGACGTCGAAAAATACATATTCGTCCTTGGGAGAAACGAACTGATTCGATTGTGATCCAAGGGCAAAGGCGGTGCCTCTTGGAAAGTTTTTTCAGTGGTTTGGTGATCCTTCTTTACGTGTTATCTCGTTACGCGGCGGAGCCTCTTTTCGTTGTCTCTTGCCTTTTTCCCGTTTTTTATCTTTTTCTTTCCGCGATTCTTTTGTCTTTCGGCGCGCAGGGGAAACTGATAGCTGCGAATAAAAAAGCGAAGCGTTTTAAGAAAAACGGAGTCGTTTCGGGCGAAACACGCGATCTTTTTTTCAAACGGTGCTTCGGAAGCTCCTTTTTGAAGTATCCGTTTTACGCGTTCGCCGAAGGAGAGATAACAGCGTTTGAGTTTCGAGAAAGAGCGCTGGAAAAGGTGAAAGATAAAAAGGCGCTCTGCCTCGGCGTGTATATCGGTTTGAGCGCAGCGCTTTCGATCCTCGTTTTCTTGTCCTTTTATTTTATTACGCCTTTTTCCGAAACCTTACTTCGCCTGTTTCTTTCCGCATTTTTTTCGTTGTTTAACGGCGCTATCCTCTTTTTCTTGCTATACGGTTATGAAGAAAGAGCAAGAAAGGCGGCGGATTCGCTGGCGCGCGTTTTGGACGGGTCTTTGCTTCGTGTAAAAAAAGAAAGGGATTCTTTCCGTCTTCCGACGCTTTCGGGGAAAGACGCCTTTTTCCGCGATCGCGAGCCGAATTCCGACGGAGGCGCGGAAGCTCTTCGCGCAATGATCCGAGAATTGGATAGGGAAAATATATAATATGTTTACGCGCGCGCTCGCGCGCGAGACGAAAAAACGGATTTTTTTTTGTAAATATGCTTGCAAGTTTTTACAAAATAATGATAAACTGCATTTATGAAAAAGGAGGGAGGGTTATGGATCCTGACGAAGATAATAATATGAAGTCTGCATCCGTCCGCTCCGGGTCGTAATTTTTTTCGCCCCCTGCGGAGGAATCCATAGGAGGCGCTTATGATCGATATTCTTTATAACGAATCCAATAAAAATCTTACCGTATGTTCGGACGGGGTCGAGCTCACCTCGGATTTTTTGGTTAATAAGTGGGTCAATTTGATCAATCCGGACGATCGCGAAGTGGAGAAGATCGCCGCTTTGACCGGGATCGAAGAAGACACGTTGAAAGCCGCGCTCGACGAGGAAGAACGCGCCCGTATCGATAAAGAGGACGATTGCGTTACGATCCTTTTGGACGTCCCTATCATCGAGGAAGACCCGGAGAACGATTATTATACTTACGGAACGATTCCTCTCGGCATCATACATAAAGATAATTATCTCGTAACCGTTTGCCTGAAAGAGAACTCGATCATAAACGATTTTAAATACGGTAGGGTCAAAAACGTCGAAACGCAAAAATCCACGCGCCTGACTTTCCAACTTTTGTACGCAGTCTCAACGAAGTATCTCTATTATCTTCGTTTGATCAACAAAGCGAGCCAAAGAGTACAGTCCACTCTCGAAAAGAATATGTCGAACGACGCGATCCTCGAGATGCTGGATCTGCAAAAGTCTCTCGTTTATTTCTCCACTTCCATCTCCGCGAACGACGCGGTCATCGAAAAACTGAACAAACAATCGTATTTGAAAAAATACGAAGAAGATCAGGACGTAATCGAGGACGCGAGTATCGAGAATAAGCAAGCGGCGGAAATGTGTTCGATTTACAGAGAAATTATGAACGGAACGATGGAAGCGTACGGCACGATCATTTCGAATAATCTAAACGGGATCATGAAAGTTCTCGCCGCGCTGACTTTGGTATTATCCGTTCCCACCTTGATCGCAAGTTTATTCGGAATGAACCTCGGCGGGATCCCGGGAGAGCATAGCGTTTGGGGCTTTGGCGTCGTTTGCGCGGTATCCTTTATTTTGGCAGTCATATCGGGCATCTTCCTTTATAAGAAAAAGATGTTCTGATAAAGGAAAGATTCTCTTTCTCGGGGAAAATCGATTCGAAACCGCCTAAAAAGCGCCTCTTCGATCGGCTTTGAAAATTTTTTGAAAAATGCTAAAAAACACGAAAAAAAGCATTGACAAAAGTTTTTTCAAATGATACTATTATAAAGCTATCTTTTATAGAGAAGCTGCAACGGGGGTGTAGCTCAGTTGGTAGAGCGCCTGCCTTGCAAGCAGGAGGTCACCGGTTCGAACCCGATCATCTCCACCAAGATCAAGGGCTCATAGCTCAGTTGGTTAGAGCACACGCCTGATAAGCGTGAGGTCGGTAGTTCGAGTCTACTTGAGCCCACCATAGCGAGAGATCGCGAAACGCAACTGTCGTTGCGCAAAGTACATTGACAACTGCATAGGAGATTTTATGTCACCAGGGTGGCATGAGATCTCATCAATTAGAAATTAAATATCTAAGAAATGAAGAGTAAAGAGTAATACGAACAAATTCACGAATAGATATTTTGCTGAGGATACATTAAACTAACGAGAAGTTATAAAAGACTTTAAGAGATTAAGCTACGAAGAGCGTAGGGTGGATGCCTTGGCACTTGACGCCGAAGAAGGACGTGACTAACTGCGAAAAGCTGTGGGGAGCTGTAAATGAGCCTTGATCCGCAGATATCCGAATGAGGAAACTCACCAAGACAATATCTTGGTATTCGTACGTAAATACATAGTGTACGGAGGGGCACCCGGGGAACTGAAACATCTCATTACCCGGAGGAAAAGAAAGAAAACAATCGATTCCCTTAGTAGTGGCGAGCGAACGGGGA
>DGWX01000042.1:0-165 GCA_002395405.1 Christensenella sp. UBA4247 | reverse complement strand
GAGCGAACGGGGAAGAGCCCAAACTTAGGTATAGCGATATACTTAGGGGTGAAGGGCTCGCATAATTACGAAGGCTACGAAGAAGAACCGTCTGGAAAGGCGGGCCAAAGAGGGTGACAGCCCCGTAGGAGGAAGTAACCGAGTAAGGCGAGTTCCGGAGTACCA
>DGWX01000057.1 GCA_002395405.1 Christensenella sp. UBA4247 | reverse complement strand
GTGGTCAACGTGCGCAATGATCGCAATGTTTCTCAAATCTTTTCTTATCATAATTTGCCTTCTTCTTCGCGCGTCGGCGCGGAATTTCATATCGTTTAACAAAGTAAAATTATACTATCGCAAAAAAAGAGCCGTCAAGCAATTTGCCCGATACGTCTTGCATTTCAGCGCCGTAATATTTATAATATCGGTGGTTCTTCCGCCCGAAAGGGCAAAAAACGAACGAAGGAGCGCTTATGACCAAACAGGAAAGGCTGGATCGCCTCGTCCGCCTCGTAAACGAGGGGCTGACGGCAACCCGCGCGAAGGAAGCCGCCGCCCTCTTGCTTCTTCCCGAAACGGACGAAGCCTTTTTCCGATCTTACCGCCTATGGGGCGATTATATGCCCCTTTCGGACGAGATCCCCTATACCGAAGAACAACGCGATCTACACGTGCTTTGGGAGCTTCTCGACCGCTCGGTTTACGGAGCGGACTGCTCCCTTGCCGTCCCCTTGCGCCAAGCGATCGCGAAGAAACTTTTCAAGAAGTGCGGAGAGGGATTCGTAGCGGCGGAAGGCTGCCGCTTTAACTTCGGTCACAGGATCGAAGTCGGGGAAAACGTAAGCTGGAATATGGGCTGCTATATCGACGCGAAAGGAGGCGTTTCTTTCGGCGATTTCGCAATGCTGACCGAGTACGTTAAGATTTTTTCGCATAACCACAGCGAAACCGATCACCTCGTTCGAACGTATCAAAAAGTAACGATCGAAGACTTCGCCAAGCTCTATACCAATTGCACCGTTCTGCCGGGCGTAACCGTCCGAAAAGGCGCGATCGTGGCAACGGGCGCGATCGTAACCAAAGACGTTCCCGCCTATACGCTGGTATCCGGCGTCCCCGCCAAGCAAAAGAGACAGCGCGAAACGATCTCGGACGATCCCGCCGTTTACAATCAATATATGATGAAAGACGGGCTTTTTCAGGTCAAAAAACCATAAAAGAAAGGAGAAAGCGATTTGACTTTCAAAAAACCCGACGAAAAAACGCGCGTCTTTCTCTCTTGGACGATCAGCGCCGCACTCAACCTCGGTTTCTCCGTTTATTACGGATTTCTCGGCATTTTCCGCCATTCGCTTTGGCACGGGAGCATGGCGGCGTTTTGCCTGCTTTTGACCATCGTTCGCGTCTTGCTCCTGCTCCGAGAAAAAGACGAACTGCTGAAAAAAGAAACCGCGCCCGAAAAATCGAAAACCGTTTACTACGTCAACGCGGCGATCCTTCTTTTTACGAATCTCGCGATGCTGACCCCCGTCGGTTTGATGATCCGAAACGAGCGCCCCGTCTCGCTCGGTATGATTCCCGCCATCGCCATTGCGGTTTACACCGTGTATAAAATAACGACGGCGATCGCGTCGTATAAAAAGAATCGCGTACGCGCGAAGATCGGAATGCGGCAAGCCGTTACCTTCGACCTGCTCGACGCCATTATGTCCGTTTTAACGCTTCAAAACACCTTGATCCTCGTTTCAAGCGGAGAAATCGACGATACGATGCGGATCCTTTGCTCGATTACGAGCCTTGTCGCCGTTCTGGTAAGCGCTGCGATCTCGATCCTTTCCTTCGCCCGCTTGCTTCGCGAAGATCTTTCCGAAAAGAAAAAGGCGTAAGAGCGCGAAATCAACACTTTCGGCGCTCTTTGTCGTTCGTTTTCCCTCCTATCTTTGTTAAACTGAAAGCATCAAAGAAAAGGAGGATCCGAAAATGAATACGGATAAAACCTACGCGGAAAAAATCGCAAGCGAATACGCGCAAAAACAAACGAGTAAAACGGTCGCGCTGAAAAAGCTCGACGCAAAAGTCAAAAGACCGGCGGAGATCCTCGCCTATACAATCGGGATCGTTGCAACGCTTTTGTTCGGCGCGGGAATGGCCGTACTGCTCAAAGCGATCGGAAACGGAGCCCTTTGGCAAAACGTCCTCTCTTACGTTGCGGGAGCGATCGGGATCGTCGGTGTGGCGATCAATTACCCGATCTATAAAAAAGTCTCGGAAAAACGCAAAAGAAAGTACGCAGCCGACGTCATTCGCCTTGCAAAAGAAATCTCGGACGAAGAATAAAAGCAAAGGAGCGCGCCCACGTGAACAAGCAAGAAAGTAAATATTTCTATACGGCTTCCCTTATGGACGAAGCGCTCCTTCTCCTTTTGGAAAAGAAAGATTACGAATTTATAACGGTCAAAGAACTCTGCGAAAAAGCGGGCGTCAACCGTTCCACCTTTTATCTGCATTACGAGTCCATGGACGATCTTTTAGAGGAGACGACCGAACGATTGAACGAAAAGTTTCTCTCCTCATTCAGCGCCCTTCCGGATAAAAACGACGCGACGTCGAGCGTCCTTACGAAAAGCAAATATCTGATCCCCTATTTGGAATTTATTCGCAAGAACCTGAAAGTATATAAACTCATACACGAAAAGCCGCAACTTTTCCAAAACGACAAAGCGTTTCAGGCAATGTACGAACGCATTTTCGACGCCGCGCTGACGCATTTCGGCGTTCCGGAAAAGGATAAAAAATACGTGCTGGCTTTTTACACGCAAGGCGCGAAAGGCATCGTAAACGAATGGATCAAGCGCGATTGCGCGGACGAAATCGAGCGCGTTGCGTCCTTGATCGAGAAGAACACCTTTGCCGATTCGATCGAGAACGAAAGAAAAGAGTAAAAAAACGCGCGAAAAAAGAGAAGCTCCCGAAAAGCGAGAACTTCTTTTTTTTCGCCCCTTTGCCCTTCCCCCGAATCAAAAGCCGCGCTTGCCGTAAATTTCTTTTTCTCTACGCCTCGGAGAGTTTTTTCGGTTTTTTAATAAGGCCGTAACTGCAATTTTATCGTAATAAATAAGGATACTTACAAGAGACGATTTAAGGGAACGGATCGTAAGATCCATTCTTGGGCGTTCCCACATTGTCGATCACGATTCCGAATCTATCTCGGATAAAAATAATACGAGCCGCGGTTCTTCACCTTGGTTCGTATTGTTTTTGTTTGGCTTACACTTACAAAAAAGCTGTCACTTGTTTTGATCCACAACTTCCAAATCGCTTTCCAAGATAGAATCTTCGGCGGTGTCGTTCCCGTTTTCGTCCGAAAAGATCACGAGCCACCTGCCGTCAATCTTTCGTGGGTCGAGGATCGTCCCGATCATTCCCATCAATATCCCCGCCTTCTTGTATCTCTCCGAATCGCGGATCACTTTTACTCTGTCATATTCTTTCATCACATTCATTGCTACAGTATCAACAAAAAACTTTCAGAAACATTTCCCTTATGGTTTTAAAACGCTTGTTCAAATAGTCGAGATAATATGTTTCCAATATTAATCCATCATTTTTGTTATACCGTGCGTAGAGCCATTCAAAGTCTGATTCTTTTGTAAAACTAAACTTTTTCTCAATTACATCAACTGAATATGACAATCCAGTTGCCTCATAGATGGTCTTTTCTTTTTTACCCCTATTAACATCTTCTGGTAAATAACAATAATTTGCCAAACAACTTACGGGGAGTTTTAACCCATCCATATCTTTTAGCAACAATCTCATCTTTTCTTTTGTAGCCAAATGCTCGATATCAAATCTTTTTGTTGATAATTGATCCTTAGCTGTAAACAAATCCATGTAAATACAGTTCAAGATAACCGAATCTGAATTCGTTGGATTGGTAAACCTCTCATTTTGTTTGTTTGAAAGTTGGGATTGATAATAATTGTCAATTAATGATTCCCATCTTTGTTTAGATATTACTTCTAAATATCTCTTTTCATTAATAGAAGAATAAACCTTGCCACCCCCACCATCATGCCAATAATTCCCAACGATATCTGCTACATAATGGCTGAGCAAAAGCTTGTCAAAAGATTTTTTTCTGTCATTCCATGTTGCCCGCAGTGTGTCTAGATTTTGGACATCATACATTTCTCTAAAGGTATTTGCAATCAATGATATTATTTGATATTTTGAATGTAATACATTAAACTTCCTTTTATTACCCTTAAACTGAGAAACTACAGCAATTGAATCATTCACAAACTGTATAGCTTCTTCTATTCTTTTCTGTAATTTGTTTATGTTTAGTTTCGAAAGGCTTTTATCCAAGTTCGCAACATTATCAGAATCGTTTATACAAGCATCTACTATCTCAAAACTGATTTCGTTTATTTCATCATCTTTTGCAGTTGTTTCAACTTTTAGACATTCATACCTTTCATTCCAGTATTTTCCCAATCCAAACAAGTACTCGAAGGCGCTTAACTCTTGAGTTATTTTGATGTCTTCAATACTAAAATCCTTCAAGGTGAAATCCTTCTCTAGTAAAACCAAATATTTATTGATAACCTTATCAACAATTTCTTTACAATTAATTTTGTATTTTTTTTGACTCCAAACTGCCGCATATATTTCATAGTCGTTTAATGGAATCCCTTCTGTATTAATAAGATTAAAAATCTCACACAGCAATTCTTGCGGGCCGGAATAGACAACTATTGGAACCGCGGCAGAACAAACCTTGTTATACTGATCTTTTACGCTTTTTATTTCAGTTGAAAGAATATCGTATATTTTTTCAGTTGCCTCCATTTCCGATTCTAGATTCGGAAACTCTTTAAAAATAGTCCTAGCAAGTTTAAACAAATCAATGTTATCAAAATTTTGCTTTTCCTTGTAATAGTCCAAAATCAATCTGCCAATAACTTTATTAATAGACTTATTCTCGGCTTCAGGAAATAAAACTCTTCGAATGGCATCCAACGTGTTCTCGTCGATTCTTTCGATATTCGATAACGGATTATAGATATAATCACAAACAGTAGATCCTCGTTGTAAGCCATCTACTACTGAAAAAACATTAATCTCATTGGTCTGCGCAAAAAGTAATGACCCAAAAGGATAGCCCTTACTAATAGAATCAATAAACCTATTCCTTTGGCTCTTACTCCATCTTAACCCCCTTTGAAAAACTGGGATTGTTACTTTCCGATGAGAATCATCTCCGGATCTTTCCTTAAATGCTTTTGCTACATCGCGAATTGTCCACTCTTCAACTTTATAAAACGACATATTTTTCTCCTGTAGATAGCGATATTGATAATTATATCATTTTTCAAAGATAGATTCAATAGCCCAAACAATGTGTTAGAAGATACAATGTGACGTCGTTAGTTTAAATCCAATCGGATCTGAAAAACTGCAAAATGACAGCTATAAAACGAATAGACTTTGTCCAAGAATTTTAAAAATCAAATGCTGCTACTCTTGCGAATAATGAAAATCAAACTTTTGATTTGAGTGTGCGGATAGATGCTATAAGCAAAACACGAATTTTAGTGCATTTTTTATCAATTGTTGAAAATGTATTCTCGTCAATGAGCGCTGCATCTTTTAACATTTGCAGCCAACGTCCTGTTTCAAATGCTTCTTTTAATGCGATTTCAAACTTGGAGATCATATCTGCGCGACTTTGAGGGTGACCTGCTTCGGCGATATTTGCCGCAACGCTGGTCGCACTCCTTTTTATCTGATCGGCAAAATTGTG
>DGWX01000003.1 GCA_002395405.1 Christensenella sp. UBA4247 | reverse complement strand
CCGCAACGATTCTCAGCCGTTGCTTGCGATTGGACTTTCATCTCGTTTCGCAAGACGTTTTGGAAAAACACGTAGCTCATATTTTCGAAAAAGAAGGGATCTCCTATTCAAAAGAAGCCGTTGCTGCGATAGCGACGGCAGGTGAAGGCAGCGTTCGCGACACGCTCTCCGTTGCCGATATGTGCGCCTCTTATTCCGAAACCGTGGATTATGATTGCGTTCTCGGCGTCCTCGGCGCGAATGATCCTACTTTGATCGCCTCAATCGCACTTTGCACTTTATCCGGAGACGTTAAAAACGCGATCGAACGAATCGAATCCGCTTCATCACTCGGAAAAAGCATGCAACTCCTGACGAAAGACCTAACGAAATATTTCCGTGATCTTTTGATCATCAAACACGACGTAAACGCGAACGCCATTCTTCGTTTACCCGATCATCTGTTTACCGTTGCAAGTGAAATCGCCGCATCGTACGACGGGGTCGCACTAATGCGCGCGCTTGATATTTTTTCGGGTGTAGAGGCCAAAGAACGATATAGTACGCAGCCTAAAATTCTTTTAGAAACCGCCGTTATCAAAACCGCGACGCTCTCCGGAGAAGATCTTACGGATCTTTTGTCGCGCGTTTCGACGCTAGAAAATAAGGTAAAGGAATTCGAAGGAAGCCCTGCGGCTCGCCCCGATTATTCCGCGATCTTATCGAGCTTGTCCGCTGCGCAAAGCGTTCAAAAAGAAGAAAAAATCGTTCGAGCGGAAGCTCCTTCGAATGAAATCGTTCAAAATAATCCGGGTAGCGTCGAGGAGAAGGAAGAAACTTCCGTCCAAGATCTTCCGTTTGAACCCGAATCGATCGCAGAACTGCCTTTCGAAGCATCGAAACCGGTTGAGGAACTTCCTTTCGAAGAGAAAAAAGGAGAGCCGGGAGACCCCCAAGAAGAACACTCCCTCGTTCTGACCAATTCGGACGTTAAAAATATGCTTCCGAAAGAAGTCAAAGAAGAGATCAAGAAGCTGAGAGGCCGTTTGATCAATCGACTCCGCGAAAAAAAACAACTGATGCTGTATCTTGCCGTTTGTGAAGAGGGGACTCTGATCAAAGTGGAAAACGGAAAGATCATTATGGCATTCCAAAAGGAAAGCGACTATAATTATTGTAACAATCCGCAGGTTATCGCCTATTTAAAAGCACTTTTCAGTGAAGAACTTGCCTTTGATTGCGAGATTTCTCTCGTTATGTACGACGATCATTCGCCGAACGCAATATCAAATGCGGAAATACTGAAATTGTTTGCCGGAGCGGATTCCATCAATTTTAAAAACGTTCATAGGAGGTAGTTTATGGCAAAATTTAACGGTTTCGGAGGGGGCGGCGCCAATATGGCGCAGCTGATGAGGCAAGCTCAAAAAATGCAGCAAGATATGCTTGCCGCGCAAGAAAACTTGAAAAATACGGAATTTACCGCGCAAGCAGGCGGCGGAATGGTCGAAGTCACTTTGACGGGGGATAAAAAGATCGTTTCTTTGAAGATCAAACCCGAAGCGGTCGATCCGGACGACGTCGAAATGCTTGAAGATTTGATTGTTGCCGCATTGCAAGAAGGGTTCAACCTCGTGGATAAGGAATCGCAAGCGGCGATGGGTCCATACGCGGGAATGCTCGGAGGATTGAACTAAAATGGAATATATCGAGCCGATTTCCAGGCTCATTGCCGAGTTTTCAAAACTCCCGGGCGTAGGAAAGAAAACCGCGGCGCGATATGCTTTTTCCGTTATCAATATGCCGATCGAGACGGCTGAAAATTTTTGCGACGCGATCAGGCGCGTAAAGGAAACCGTTCGTTTATGCAAAGTATGCGGAAATTATACGGATATGGACGTCTGCGAAATTTGCGCGACGCGCGATAAAAGCGTTATTTGCGTCGTAAAAGAACCGAGAGACGTGATCGCACTTGAAAAAACGAAATGTTTTAGCGGCGTTTATCACGTTTTACACGGATTATTAAGCCCGATAGACGGCGTAGGCGTAGGGGATATTCGCGTAAAGGAACTATTGGAGAGGATCCATCAAGGAGGCGTAAAAGAAGTAATCATCGCAACCTCTACCGATCAATCGGGCGAAGCGACGGCGCTTTATATCGCAATGCTTTTAAAGCCGTTAGGCGTTAAAACGACCCGAATTGCAAGAGGGCTTCCGTCCGGAAGCAATCTCGAATATACGGACGAAGCCACGCTTTCCAGAGCAATGTCCGATAGAAAAGAAATTTGACGGTAAAAATAGGATTCAACCTAAAAAAATGCCTCGAAACGATCTTTCGAGGCTTTCTTTTTTATTTCAAATGATAGCGATGTGTATGATATAAAACCGCATAAACGATCGAATAGATCGGAAGGTTTATAAGAAGTAAAGCAGGGTAAAGAAGCGGTTTTACGAGGGTTGCCGGCTTTCCGATGTCCGCATTGAAAAGGAAAAAGGCAAGTAGCATACAAACGATAAAAACGTTTAATGCAAGCATACTCGTTCCGGATAGCGATATTTTTAAATCGAAATCGGCGCGCGTTCGTTTATCCGGTTTTATGAGATAGAGAACGATTCCGTAAATCGGAACGAGAAGTAAAACGCAAGCGCTTACAAGGTAAAAAACGTATCCGAGACCGGCAAAACGATCCAGGGCAAAATACGCAACCAAAACCTCGATCAGGATAAACGCGTAAAGCAAGATCAAGCAATCACGCTTTAAGCGAGAGGAAAAAATGAAATTCATAGAGTAATACGAGGTCGAAGTCGCTTTGGAATAGGGACGGAGTTTATATCCGTTTGCTTGCGCTCTTTCTTTCAATTCTCCATAATTGAATGCGTTATGCGATTGTTTTTCGGATTCTTCCGATTCTTCTGATTCATAAGCGGATGCCGAGGACGCGAAAATTGAGTTTAATTGTGAACGATAATCATCGTCATGGCGAAGATTATCCGCTAAAAAATCCTGCAATATCGGAGGATTTGATTCTTCTTCAAACTTTTCGGCGGCAACGGATTCAAGATCGAGCTGTTCGCCCGTAACTTTGCTTCCGAAAATATCGCTTTGGATATATTTTTCTTCCACTTTAGTCGATCCATCCGTTTCGGAGATTTCGTCTCGTTCTGTTTGAATCGGTACATCGTTCGCCTTTTCATCGGAAACGGGTTGGATAGGGTAAGAGGTTGATTCGTTAGGATCGATCCGGATCGGTTCTTCCTCAACTTCCTCGTTGATTTCACCGGCAATTCGATCGGACTGCGCGATGCCGCTTCCGCGCTTTGTACGCGGACGAAGTTCGCTCGGATCAAAGGGCTTTGGCGCAGTGGAAAGATCGATCTCTTTATCGGAAAGCAAACGATTGAGCAAGGTTCGCGAAAATTCCCATTGCTCAATATCTTTTTGAAGAAAATCTCTGCCTTTTTCGGTCAAAGAATAGTATTTTCTTTGCGCTCCGTTTGAAGTCTCACCGTCGTAAGAAGTTATAAAACCTTGCTTTTCGAGCCTTTTTAAGCAACTGTAAAGAGTAGGCTGTTTGATCTCATAAACACCTTCCGTTGCATTGGAAATCGCTTTATGAATATCATAGCCGTAGCTGTCGCCCTCAGCAAGAAATCGCATTATAAACGAATCAACGTGATCGCGAATTAAATCGGTATTAACGTTCGTATCCAAATTAAACACCTCTTGATTTCATTTTACTGAATTTATTCTTTATTGTCAAGAACGATCAAAGAATTGAAAAGGGCAGATGAATTTTTACTTAACAAAAATTTTTAGAGCGTGTTAAACTATTCGCAAAACACAACTTTTACGAAAAGTTACTACTAAAAAGAGATCGAATTATATGAATAATTGGATTTAATTAAAATAATCGGTCGATTTTTATATATAATACCTTTATAAATAAGAATACGCCGATTTTGAATCAATCGACCCGACGGATATGCCTTTGGAGCTTTTGTCTTTACAAACATTCGGCAAAATGATACAATTTAGATATGGAAACCTATTACGATTCTCGCAATAAAGACGTTACTCTGAAAATCAGAGAAATTCGCAAAGAATTGCCGCCGTTTTGTAATGAATTTTTTATCGGCATCGAAAATCGTACGACGCCTTTAACGAGACTTGCCTATGCTTACGACCTTCGAATTTTCTTTGATTTCGTTTTATCCGAGATCCGAGAATTTCGTTCTTTTAATTTGGATACGTTCGGGCTTTCCGAATTGGATAAAATTACCCAAACGCACATCGAATCTTTTCTTGAGTACTTGAATTATTATCGATTTAACGGTAAGGAATATAAAAATGATGAACGCGCAAAAGCTCGGAAATTATCTACGTTGAGAGCCTTTTTTAAGTATTTTTTTAATAAAAACAAGCTTACCAGCAACGTTGCAAGCAAAGTTCCGACCCCGAAAATCCACGAAAAAGAGATCATTCGATTAGACGTTGACGAAGTCGCGGGGCTTTTAGACGAGGTCGAAGGCGGCGAAAGGCTTACGAAACGGCAGCAAGGATATCACAAAAAGACAAAAATGCGCGATCTCGCTTTGATCACGCTTCTCGTTGGGACCGGAATCCGTGTTTCGGAGTGCGTCGGCCTTGACATAGAAGATCTTGATTTTAAAAACAATTCTTTTACCGTTACGAGAAAAGGCGGAAATCGAAAAATTTTGTATTTCCCCGAAGAGGTTTCCGATACCTTACGCGAATATTTGCAAGAGGATCGTTTGGGGTCTGACGCGGAGACTCCCGCCCTTTTCCTTTCTCTCCAAAATAAACGATTGACCGTTCGTGCCGCAGAGCTCATCGTAAAAAAATACAGTAAATTGATTACGCCGTTAAAAAAGATTACACCGCACAAACTTCGCAGTACTTACGGTACGAATCTATATCGCGAGACGCAAGATATTTTCGTCGTCGCCGAAGTTCTCGGACATAAAGACGTAAACACGACCAAGCGCCATTATGCGGCAATGAGCGAAGATATATTACGTTCGGCCGCAAAAGTTACTGTATTGCGCGAAGATAAAAAAGGATCCAAATAATAACGACAGGATAAATATGAACATTTGTTCGAAAAATATATAAACATTTGTTTACATTCTATGAAAACCGTGGTATAATTTGATTATGAAAAATTCCACGATGGTAAAAATACAGGAATTATACGATTATATCAAGTCGTTTCAAATCGAAAACGGCTATCCGCCCACAGTGCGCGAGATTCAAAACCGTTTTTCCATTAAATCAACGGCTTCCGTTGCCTATTATCTTGCGCAACTGGAAAGTCAAAATCTAATCAAGCGTTCCAAATTGAAAAATCGATCGATCGAAATCGTCGGGGAGCCGAAGCGATGCGAAGTTCCGCTGCTCGGGGATATTGCAGCCGGAGAACCTCTTCTTGCCGTTGAAAATATTGATTCTTACTTTTCGATGCCCGACGGCTTTTTCGGAAAAGGTTCCGATTTGTTTATGCTTCGAATAAGAGGAAAAAGTATGATCGACATCGGTATAAACGACGGAGATTACGTCGTAATCCGCAGGCAAGAAACCGCAGAAAATGGGGAAATCGCCGCCGTTTTGATCGACAATGAAGCGACGTTAAAGCGTTTCTATAAAGAAAACGGATTTTTCAGACTGCACCCGGAAAATGCGGATATGTCCGATATTATTACGGATCGCGCCGATATACTCGGCGTCCTTGTCGGGCTTCTTCGCCGCTATTGATCTTCTCCGAATTCCTCAATACACTTTATAACGGCGAGCTTGATATGTTCGTACGTTAAACCGCCCTGCACGTAAGCGATGTAGGGCTTTTTCATCGGTGCGTCCGCAGTTAATTCGAGCGAAGCTCCTCCAACGAAGGTTCCCGCTGCCATAATGACTTCGTGATCATATCCCGGCATATCCCAAGGTTCGGGAACAACGTACGAGTCGATCGGAGATACGGACTGAATGATCCCGCAAAAGCGAATGAGTTTCTCGGGATCGTTAAAAACGATCGATCGAATGATATCCCCGCAGTGCGTTCCGTTTTTCGGGATCGTTTTGTAACCCATTTTGCTAAAAGCGCTCCCGAAAAGAATGCTTCCTTTTAGAGCGCCCGCAACCACGTGCGGCGCATTGAACAGCCCTTGAAAAAAGTTTTGATAGCCGAGCGCATACGATCCGATCTCCGTTCCGAGCGAGGGTGCCGTCAGCCCGTAAGCGATTTGTTCGATCAAATCCTTTCGCCCTGCCGCATATCCGCCCGAAGGCGCGAGTCCACCGCCGATATTCTTCGTAAACGAACCGATCATAACGTCCGCTCCGACTTCGGTCGGTTCGCGTTCCTCCACGAACTCACCATAACAATTATCGACGAATACGATCGCTTTCGTTCTTTGTTTTATAAAGGAAATCGCCTCGTCAAGTTTCTCGATCGTAAAGGCGTCTCGATCGCTGTATCCGCGGGATCGAGTAATGAAAACAAGTTTCGGTTCGCGCTCGGAAAGCGCGCGTTCGATCGCGGGAAAATCAAAATCTCCTTCCTTCGTTAAATCCAATTGACGATACGAAACGGAATAATCGGCAAGAGAACCGATCCCTTTTTTCGTAATCACGTTCATCAAAGTGTCGTAAGGCGCTCCCGTTACGGAAAGCATTTCGTCGCCCGGGCGAAGAAGCGCGTAAAGGGAGACTTTAAGCGCATGCGTTCCGCTTGCAAAATAAGGGGATGCGATCGCGTCTTCCGCTCCGAGCGAAAGTGCGAAAACTTTGGATAAGGCTTCTCTCCCGATATCGCCGTAACCGTATCCCGTCGTTCCTTTAAGATGCCGTTCGGCAATACGGCATTCGGAAAAAGCTCGAAGGACTTTTTCCGTATTAACCAATGCGGTTTTATCGATTTGTTCGAATAAATCCGCATTTTCTTTTTCACAATCTTTTAATATTTTTTCAGCTTTATCCCTATTCATCATATCAATCCTTTTTTCTAAAATCGCATACTATTTCTTCGGCGATCGTTTGAGCCGACTTTCCGTCCGCTTCGATCAACCTCGCTTCTTTATATTGCTTAAACCAAGTTATTTGCCTTTTTGCATAGTTTCGAGTTCTCTTTTTTATAAGCTCACGAACGTCCTCTTCGGTTATTTGCCCCGAAAAAAACTCTTTCCATTCTTTATAAGCGATCGCTTGCATACATCGATCGGAGAAATCGACTCCGGACGCAATCAGTTCGCTTATCTCTTTTTTAAGACCGTCTCTGAACATTTGGTCAACGCGAGCGTTTATTCTTTCATATAAAACGCCTCGATCTCGGGTCATTAAGTAAATCTTATGATCGTAGAGCGGCTTTTCAAAATCGTTTTCTTCTCGTCCGCCCGTCATTGCCTTTTCAATTGCGCGGAGAACTCGTTTCTCGTCGTTTACATGCAGTTTTTCCGCTGCGCGAGGATCGATGGATCGAAGAGATTCGAACATATGATCTTTTCCGAAAGCGTCAAGTTCCGCTTTCAGCTTTCGGCGCAGTTCTTCGTCGTATTCGCCTGAGTAAGACATATCGTATATCAAAGAATGGACGTAAAGACCGGTTCCTCCGCAAACGACGGGGACTTTTCCTCGTGAAAAGATATCTTCGATGATCGGAATCGCGTGCTTTTTATAATCGCAAACGGAAAAAACGTCTTTCGGCGAGCAAACGTCGATCATGTAATGTGGAATTCCTTCGGTTTCTTCTTTCGTTATTTTCGCAGTTCCGACGTTAAGCCCGCGATATATCTGCATAGAATCCGCCGATACGACCTCTCCGCCGAGTAAATGCGCCACTTGTACGGCAACGCCCGATTTGCCGCTCCCCGTTGCGCCGCCTATGATCAAAAGTCTTTTCATCAAACGATCCTCTTAAAGAGTTTTTCGAGATCTTTTTTGGTATAAACGAAGTAAGCCGGACGACCGTGCGGGCATTGAAGCGGCAATCCTTTTTTGAAATACGCGTTCATCAAGCCTTCGATCTCTTCGTTCGATAAATACGTGTTTCCTTTGATTGAACTGCGACATGCTGCGTAAGCAAGTTTATCGCGAACGAGCGGGAATCGTTTGTCGGGCTTATCGGATAGGATTTCACGGATCAAAACCGAAAGATCCAAATCGGATAAAATGTGCGGAACGGAAAGAAGTTTAAAAGTTGCGTCACCGAAAGGAATAATTTCGATCCCGATTTCTTTTAAGGATTCGATTTTGCCCGATACGATTTCATATTCGGAGGGAGAAACTTCGATCGTCATGGGAAAAAGAAGCGGTTGCGAAACGATTTGCCCTTTCTCATAAGCTTCCAGCAAATGATCGAAACGAAGTCGTTCAACGGCGGCGTGCTGATCCACGATGATGAACTTTTCATCGTACTCGATTAAAAGATAAGTACCGAAAACCTGTCCGATAATGCGATAGGAATCCGCTTCCGCAATCTTCGTTTGCTCTCGTTGCTCCTCTTTCTTCTTCATTAATTTTTGATAATTCGCAAAAATCGCGCTTCCGATGGCACCGCCGTCTCGTAAAACGTTTTCGGAATAACTCGGCATTTCGGAAAACGATTCAAAGTCATGAAGCGTTTCGGAGGACGAGTCCTCTTCTTCTTTTGCAGAATAAGCTACGATTTCATCTTTTGCCGCGTGCGGTGCAACTTCCTCTTTAGAAGGAAAAGCATCCATTTCATTCTTTACGGTAAGATCGCTCAAAGAGTCGAAAGACTCGATTTCATCGTTGATCGTCGTAAACTGCATTTTTCTGTTTGCGATATCTTCTTCAACGGCATTTTTCAGCGCGTGATAAACGGCGGAAAAGATTTTGTTGTTATCACTGAAACGTACTTCCGCTTTGGTCGGATGCACGTTAACGTCGATCTCCTTAGAGGGAACGCTGATGTCCAGTAAAACTACGGGATAGTTGCGTTTCATCAAAAACTGAGAATAAACCGTCGTAATCGCGGAAGAAATGCTTTGATTCTCGGCAACGCGGCCGTTGATAACCGCGATTTGATAGGTTCGATTCGTTTTAAAATAAGTGCTGCGACTTGTAAAGCCACGAACCGAGACTCCTTCTTTCTCATAGGAAACAGGTAGAAGATTTTGAACAAGTTCATCGCTGAAAAGCGCGCGAAGGCATTCGAGAGGTCCTTCTCCGCGAGATACGTATATTTTCCCTTTTTCATCGAAAAGAGAAATGCAAATATCCGGGTTTGCCAAAATCAATTTTTGACAAACGGATTTGATTTCGGAAAGTTCCCCGGAAGGCGTTTTGAGAAATTTCAAACGCGCGGGCGTATTAAAAAACAAATGGCGAACGCTGATCTCGGTTCCTACGTTCATCGAAACCGTTCCTTCTTCTTCGATTTCTCCGCCTCGAAGAAAAAGGCGAGTTCCCGTTTCCGCGCCTTTCGTTTTGCTTTTAATGGAAATCATCGAGATCGAGGCAATGCTCGGAAGAGCTTCTCCTCTGAATCCGAGCGTGTCGATTTTTTCCAAATCTTCGGCGATTCGTATTTTACTCGTCGCGTGCGGTAAAAAAGCTGTTTTGATATCCTCTTTTTCAATACCCGATCCGTTATCCGTTACGGTGATCTCATCCAATCCGCCGTTCTTAACGGAAACATCAATATTTTTCGCGCCTGCGTCGATCGCGTTTTCAACCAGTTCTTTAACGACGGACGCCGGTCTTTCAACGACCTCGCCTGCCGCAATTTTATTATAAACGCTGCTGTCCAATTTGTGTATTTTCATTATTTAACCCTCGAAACCAGATCGGAAAGAATGGAAAATGCTTGGATCGGAGATGTGGAATTGATGTCGATCCCTTTCAACTCTTCTATAATTTGATCACCCTTTTCATTTGTTTTGTCTTCAAACAAACTGGCTTGCATCACGTCTTTTTTATCGATATCTCCACCAACCAAGATTTGATTCGTATCGCGATAACGCGAAGTTTCTTCGAGTATATTCGTTATATCCTTCGCTCTCGAAACGACGGACTCCGGAACGCCCGCAAGAGATGCGACTTCCGCACCGAAACTTTTATTGGCGCCACCGCGCGCGATCTTGTGAAGGAACACGATCTTCCCTTCGATCTTATTTGCTAAAATTCGATAATTTTTAACGCCGGCGATTCTGTTCTCCAAATCGGTAAGTTCATGATAATGAGTGGCAAACAAAGTTTTCGCACCGATTTTTTTCGCGATGTATTCCATAACGGACCAAGCGATGCCGAGTCCGTCGTAAGTGGACGTTCCCCGTCCGATCTCGTCTAAAATCAAAAGGCTGTTTTTCGTTGCGTTATTCAAGATCGTTGCAACTTCTACCATTTCCACCATAAAAGTGCTTTGGGAATAACTGAGATCGTCACTTGCTCCGATTCGGGTAAAGATCCGATCGGTCAAAGCGATTTCGGCTTTTTCGGCCGGAACGAAACTTCCCATATGCGCCAAAATCGTGATCAATGCGACCTGACGCATGTACGTGCTTTTACCCGCCATATTCGGCCCCGTTATGATCATCGTGCGACACTCGTCGTCCAGCAAAGTCGAATTCGGGATAAACTCTCTTTTCCCAACGATTTTTTCAACGACGGGATGCCTTCCGCCTTCAATGGAGATTACCTTAACGCCTTTTCCTATTTTCGGACGAACGAAATCGTTTTCAACCGCAACCTTTGCAAGCGAAAGCATTGCGTCCAATGCTCCGATCGCGGAGGACCACTTTAAAATAAGAGGAACGATCTCCATTAAAGTTTTGCTGAATTCTTCGAAAATGCGCAGTTCGAACTCCAAAGCCTTTTCTTCCGAATGCAGGATCTGCTCTTCCTTTTCTTTAAGTTCTTCCGTAATGTATCTTTCTCCGTTTACGAGGGTTTGCTTTCGGTGATAGCGGAAAGGAACGAGAGGAACGTTTGCTTTGGAAACTTCAATGTAATAGCCGAAAACCTTATTAAACCCAACGTGAAGATTTTTAATTCCCGTTAATTCTTTTTCCGTTGCTTCGTAAGCTCTAAGCCAGGTTTCCGCATTATCTTTTGCATCTCTGTATTCGTCCAAGGTTTTATCGTATCCCTTACGGATGAATTTTCCGTTTTTGTACTCTTTTCCCACATGATCGGGATCAAACGCTTGAAGAATTTTTTCCGCAACTTGGATCTTGGAAGGAATCACCGCATCGATTCGTGTAAGGATCTTTGCGGGAGCGGATTTTAAGAGCGCTTTTATACGGGGAAAAACGTCTAACGATTGCGCGAGACGGAGCATATCGGACGGCGAAGCGTTTCCGTAAGCGCAACGGCCTGCGAGACGCTCGATATCGTGCATTTTGGATAAAAGTGCTTCCGCTTTCTCCCTTTCTTCGGCGTTTTGAACGAAATATTCGATCCCGTCTTGTCTTTCCGTTATAACTTTTTCGTTTAGAGAGGGATAATCCAACCACTTTCGAAGAGTGCGAAGCCCCATTCCGGTCTTGGTTTTATCTATGACCCAAAAGAGCGATCCTTGGCGCTTTCTGTCTCTGTTCGATTCGGCGAGTTCGAGATTTCGGCGCGCAGCGCTGTCTAAAATCATATAATCGCCGTCATTAAAATAAGTCAGTTTCGTAAATTGCGGCAATTTTCTCTTTTGCGTTTCGAGAAGATACTCATTGAGCGCTCCTGCGGCCGATACGGCGATCGGGCGGTCTTTTACTTCAAACGCGTCCAAAGTTGCGACCCCGAGCATTTTTTCCAAACTCTCTTTCGCCGTTTGATACTTAAACGCCCAATCGTAATACGCCTGCATTTTCGGATATTTTTCCGAAATAAGAGCCGGCACTTTCTCGTTCAGTTCGCACGTTTCCGCGCTTGCGATCATCTCTGCCGGATTGACCGTTGATAAAAAATCTTCGATCGTCTGCACGGGATCCGACGTTTCTTTTTCAACCAAATTGAATTCGCCCGTTGAAATATCCGCCCAGCTGAACCCGATCTTGGAGCCATGTAGGTAAACGGAGGCCAAATAATTACTCCTACCATCCGCGATCATCCCTTCGTCGATCACCGTTCCCGCCGTTATTACGCGTACAACTTCTCTGTCCACGATCTTATTGCCGGGAGCCGGTTCGGTGGAAAGCTGCTCGCAAATCGCAACTTTATATCCTTTGTTTACGAGTCTTGCAATATATCCGTCAACCGCGTGATACGGAACGCCGCACATCGGTGCCCTGTGTTCCAGTCCGCAATCCCTTCCCGTTAAAGTCAGATCCAACTCGCGGGAAGCGAGTTCGGCGTCTTCAAAGAACATTTCGTAAAAATCGCCGAGACGATACATCAGTATGCAATCTTGATACTGCGCCTTCGTCTCTTTGTATTTTTGCATCATCGGCGATAATTCTTTTACCTTTTGCGTTTCTTTTTTCATTTTTCTTCCTTCGTTTGAATCAAATTACCGAAAAGCGAAGCACTTTTGGATTCCGTAATAAGAACTCGTTGAAATGATCCGATCAAACTTTGATCCCCTTTTACGGTAACGAGTCGTCCGGAATCGGTTCTGCCGCAAACGGTTCCTTCGTATTTCGGATTAACGTCTTCCACTAAAATCTCGAATTCTTTTCCGAGATACTCTTTCGATAGTTCCTTTGTTATGGAATTTTGGAGTTTTACAAGTCTCGTAATGCGGGATTTCTTAACGTCGGGCGAGATTTGCTCCATTTTCGCGGCGGGCGTTCCGTTTCGCGGGGAATAAACGAAGGTAAAAGCGTTTGAAAAGCGAACTTGTTTTACGATCTCGCACGTTTCTTCGAAATCTTTTTCCGTTTCTCCCGGGAACCCGATCATAATATCCGACGTGATTCCGACGTCAGGCATCTTTTCTTTTATGTAGCGAACGATCTCCAAATACTGTTCCGCCGTATATTTTCGATTCATTTTTTTCAGAACGTCGTTGCTGCCGGACTGAATGGGAAGATGAATATTATGACATATATTCGACGAGCGCGCGATCACGTCCACCACATCTTTGCTGAAATCCTTCGGATGACTCGTCATAAAGCGAACGCGGAATTTTCCTTCGATCAAGGATATCTCTTTCAAAAGTAAAGCGAAGCTCGTTCCGTCTTTCAAGTCAGATCCGTAAGAATCCACGTTTTGCCCGAGAAGCGTTATTTCTTTATACCCTTCCGAAAGAACTTGTTTTACGTCTGCGAGAATTTCTTCCATTTTGCGACTGCGCTCGCGACCGCGAACGTAAGGAACGATGCAATAGGTGCAGAAATTATTGCACCCGTACATTATATTGATCCAAGCGTTCGTTCCGCTCGTACGATGGATCGGGATCTCGTCATTGATGGCGGGAGACGGATCGTCGTTGATGGAAATAACGCGTTTTTTTGCGCGTTTTTCTTGCAAAATAACGGGAAGCTCGTCTATGTTATGCGTTCCGAGGATGATATCCACAAAAGGAAACTTTGCGGAAAGAGCCGCCGCTCCGCCCTTTTGCTGCGTCATACAGCCGACCACGGCGATGACAAGATCCGGTTTTTGTTTTTTTAACGATTTAAGAGCACCGATATTACCGTAAGCTCTTTTTTCCGCCGTATCGCGAATACAACAGGTATTAAAAAGAACGACGTCGGCTTCTTCCGCGCATTTTGCTTCCGAGTAACCGATATTCACAAGCATTCCCGCGAGCTTTTCCGATTCGTGAACGTTCATTTGACATCCATACGTTACAATAAAATACTTTTGCATATAATTCTCTCGATTCTTTCGTTTTTAATAATTATAAATTATTACCGTTCATTTTTCAAGAAAAAACCGCCTTATAAATAGAAGCGAGCAAAAAAAACATACTAATCGCGTGAAAAAAACAAGGAAAATTTGGATTATACTATGCTTTTCTTTATCAATCGCGATTCTTATCGGAGGAGTTTCGTTCGTTTCTTATTTATTATCCGACGCAAAGCTCGACGATTCCAAACTGCCCTTTGCCGCCGGAAATATAAAGATCTACGATTCTTTCGGAAACTTGATAGAAGATGAAAACTATGTAAAAAGTTCGGATATATCGGAAAATATTAAGAATGCGTTCATCGCGATCGAGGACAAACGATTTTATCAACACAAGGGCGTTGATCCCTATCGGATCGGAGGGGCAATTTTTTCGAATATAAAAAGCGGAGGATATGTGCAAGGCGCGTCCACGATCACATGTCAACTCGTTAAAAATACGCATTTAAGCAATGAGAAAACATTCAAAAGAAAACTGCAAGAAGCAAAAATCGCCGTCGAAGTCGAAAAAAAATACGATAAGAATCAAATTATGGAAATGTATCTAAACGTTTTGTATTTCGGAAAAGGAATCTATGGAATCAAAAACGCTTGCCTTTCCATTTTCGGAAAACATCCGAAAGATATTTCGGTGGCGGAAGCGGCAATGCTCGCGGCTACCGTTGCGAATCCTGCTAAATATTCACCTTTGTCGCACGCAAACAACAATCGCAAACGCGCCGATCTCGTTTTGTCCTTGATGAAAAAACAGGGATTCATCCGGAATGAAGAGATAAAAGTTTCCGATATTGTTATAAATAATGAAAATTTTCATAATAATAGTGTCAAAAATTGCCGCAATTCAATACTTTTTGAAGCTTCGCAAAAAATCGGAAAGCCGATCTCTTATTTAATTAAAAACAAATGCGTGATCCATTCTTATATCGAACCTTCCCTACAAGCCGCCGCAGAAAACGCAATCGATCAAAAAGAATTTGACGCAATTTGCAAAAGCGGGAAAACGGCAGATAAGCATATTTTGATTGCAAACAATCGAACGCATGGCATTTCCGCGTACGCTTCGAATGACGCAAAAACCGCCTTTTCCGCTTCGGGACAGCCGGGCTCCACGATCAAACCATTCGTTTACGCCGCAGCGATCGAGCAAGGAAAACTTTTGCCCGGCTCACAATTTTCGGACAAGAGAGAAACCTTCGGAGAGTATTCACCGAAAAATTACGGAGACGCATACGTCGGTTGGATCTCGGCATCGAAAGCATTGGCATCTTCTTCCAATACGATCGCCGTTAAAATTCTAAACGAAACGGGCGTCGATTACGTATATAACTATATCAAAAACTGCGGTTTTTCACTCACGGAAAAAGACAAAAACCTCGCCCTGGCGCTCGGTGGAACGACCTTCGGTTCGAATATGATACAAATCGGAGAAGGATATCAAACGTTTTCGAACGGCGGAATACGCAACGAATTGACTTTTATAAAAAAAATAACGGATAGATCCGGTAAAACCATTTATAAAAACAAGAACGATTCCATAAAAGCCATTTCCTTTCAAGCATCTTATTTCATTCGAAAAATGCTGAAAGAAACGGTTGAAAGCGGAACGGCGAGTCAGCTCTCCTATCTCGGAATAGACGTTTGTGCAAAAACCGGGACCGTCGCAAAAGGAGACGGAAACAGCGATGCTTGGATCGCCGGATATACCCCCGATCATACTTTTGTTTGCCACTACGGATCCACCGGTAAGGATTGCATGAATAACAGCGCAACGGGCGGCAATCACGCAGCCAAAACAATACGTTTCGCGCTGCGAGAGATTTATTCCGACAAAAAGCCCGGGCGTTTCGTCGATCCGATCGGGATCCACAAAATCAAAGTCAACTCATATTTGAAAAATGAACGTCACGTTTTGATCCCCTATTCGGAGTTTCCCTTCGGTGATTTCGAAGAAATAGAAACTTGGAATGGGTTTTCTTTTGAAAGACTTGAAAAAGAAAGTGTTTATTTATCGGATTTATCAATTTCCGAAAGCGGAGAAATAACTTTTTCGCGAATAGACGGCGTTTACTACAAAGTAAAAATAAACGGAAAGAAATGCAAAGACAAAGGCCTCTCTTTTCAAGCTGAAATCAAACGATCCGGAGTAGCTAAACTCGAAATCGAATGTTCGGCGAACGGTCGCGTTTTATTTACAAAAAGAAAATGGATCACCTTCTCTCGGTGATCCGTTATAAAAAAATCGGATTCGTTTTTATAAGGAAATCGTTTCCACGTTCTTCAAAGCTTCTTCAATCAGTCCTTGAACATCGATTTTCGCTTCCGCCTTCTCGATCCATTCAAGTTTTGGCTTAATAACGGGAAATTTCGGCAAAAAGACCGTACAACAATCCTCATACGGCTCGATACTTTTATCAAAAGTTCCGATTTCGCGCGCAGTATGGATGATTTCTTCTTTGTCCATACCGATAAGCGGCCTGAAAACAGGTAAAAGCTCGACCGTATGATTGGTTACGAGAATACTTTCCTGCGTTTGCGACGCAACTTGCGCAAGACTTTCCCCCGTAGTAATACTACCGCATCCTTTTTCTTTCGCCAACCGCTCCGCGATTCGCATCATAATGCGGCGCATGATCGTGATCATATATTCCTCGGGACAATTCTCATGAATTTGGCGCTGTATCTCGGTAAAAGAGACGACGGAAAGCTCAAAACCGCCTTGGTACTCGGATAGAATACTCGCCAGATCGATAACTTTTTGCTTTGCCATCGGGCTCGTATAAGGGAAACTATGAAAATGCACGCCGTACATTTTAAGCCCTCTCTTCGCCATGCGATACGCCGCAACCGGGCTATCGATTCCGCCGGACAAAAGAACCATACCTTTTCCCGAAGACCCAACGGGCATACCGCCGGAACAAGGTATTTTATCCGAAAAGATAAATGCGTGCCCTTCTTCACGAACATCTACAAATATTTCTTTATTCGGATTAAACAGATCCACTTTCAAATTCGGACGCAGTTCAAGCGCCACACCGCCGAGCTCGATCGCAATCTCTTGCGAGTTCAAAGGAAATTTTTTATCCGCGCGGTTGACCGTAAAGCGAAACGTACCGCCATCGGGAAGAAACGGCTCGATCGCGCGCTTCAATTCGTCCATGGAAGCGGGTACTTTTACAGCTTCACTGAAAGAAATCAAGCCAAACACTTTTTTGATCTTGCTTTCCGCCTCAAACAAGCGATCTTCGGGAATATTTTGCAAAATATAGCGTCCGCGCGTTCGTAAAAGCTCACTCGGGATCCCTTTTACCGCAAAACGAATGTTGTCTAAAAGCTGTTTTTCAAAGGAAAATTTATTCTTTCCTTTCAGATAAATCTCTCCGAATCTCAACAATAATACTTTTTCCATCGTTATCTTCCTACGTATTTTCTTAATATATAGTAACTTTCTTTGATTTTTTTCGCAAGAAATTTGACCTCGTCTTCCGTATTTTCTCTTCCGAAACTTACGCGAATGACACCGTCCGAATATTCTTTTAAGCCAAGCGCTTGCGGGATACGATCGTGCGCCCTTCTTGCCGAGCAAGCGGAGCCGGTTCCGACCAAGAGATCGAATTCCTCCAGCGCATGTTGCAATACCTCTCCGCGAACGGTTTTAAAAGCAAACGTCAGTATATGAGGAGAAGCGTCTTGTCCCGAGATCCAGCGAATTTCCTCGATCTCCGATAGTTCGGCTTGCAAAATCGATCGGAAATTTAGGTATTTTTGCGCGTTTATTTCTCTTTCTTGAACAGCGCGTGAAACGCAATTCGAAAAAGCGATTATCCCGCTGACGTTCTCCGTTGCCGAACGCATTCCGAACTCTTGCCCGCCTCCGAAGATAAGCGGCGCGATCGAAATACCGGTTTTGACATAAAGCGCGGCGATCCCTTTCGGCGTTCCGATCTTATGACCGCTGATCGTATATAAATCAACGTCCAAATCGACCAAACGAACCGGAACCTTCCCAACCGCCTGAACGCCGTCGGAATGAAAGAGAATATTCGGATTTACCGATTTTGCTTTTTTTACCAAAGTTTTTATATCGTTTACGGCGCCCGTCTCGTTGTTGACGTGCATAACGGAAACCAAAGAGGTATTCGAATCCAATAAAGACAAAAACTCCGATTCGATCACGCGCCCCTCTCCGTCAACCGGCGCAATTCGAACGTCATAACCGGTATTTTTGAGCTGCATCGCAGCATTATGTACGGCAGGATGCTCGGCACCGGAAATAACGATATTGCCATTTTTCCGTTTTTTGGAGCAAAAAATCGCCTGATTATCCCCCTCGGTTCCGGAAGATAGAAAAATCAATTTCCCGTTAAATCCTTGCAATTGCGACAAAACGTTTTTTCGAGCGTCCGAAATAAGATTATGGATCTCAACTGCCTTCTTATAATTTGCGGACGGATTATAAAAAAAACGTTCATTGTACTCTTGAACAGTCTTGCTCGTTTCTTCATCTACGCGAGTCGTTGCCGCGTTATCAAAGTAATATATCATCTTTTTCCTCCGTTAGAATCGCGATCGCATATTCGTCCAAAGTTACGATATAGCGATCGTTTTCACATTGTAAAATGTATTGTTTTGCCGAAAAAGAATTCTCATTTAATTCCGATTTTATAATAATTTTATTCTTAATAAAGGTCAGATTGATAATATCTTTTTTGAAAAATTCGGAATTATCCGCATTTTTTATAAAATCAATCTTCTCATAGGGAATTTCCAAGGATTTTCCATTTCCTTTTTCGATCTTCAATAAGGAATCATTGAATGAATAAGTATAAACGGTTCGAATCTTCCCTGCCATAAACTGCAAAAAGAACGCAATTAAATAAACGGCCGCCGAAATAAAAAGCCGAAAATACAGTTCAAACAGTATAAATAAAACGGCAAGCGCCGTTGCGCAAACGGATAATAAAATCGCGACGTAAAGAAGAGACCGTCTCAACGCGATCATAGATGCGTCTATATTGATTACTTTATAAACGTACGACCTCATTTTTTTACCTTTTGCGCTCCGCTTTGTTTTACCGTTGTCGTAAAATTCCCGATTTTAACCACGTAATCACCGTTTCGCTTTACGTCTGTAACAAGCGCGATCTTACCGATTTTTTTAATATAAACCTCATCACCGACCGAAGCTACTCCGCCCACCAGATCGGGAATCACATCTTCGTCTTCTTCATCATCCCGATCGGCGATCTCTTCGATGCGTTTTCTGAGTTTTGCCGCTTCAAAATAGCTCCTCTGCTCGGGTTCGTCCAATAATTTTTTCAATTCGGCAAGGATCTCGTTTACTTCTTCCAGTGCGTCCGCAACTTTGCGTTTTACCTCCGCTTTTGCCTGCGAAGCAAGTTTTTCCCGCTGCACGAACAACCTGTTTCTTTCCTCTTTGAGCGCGGCTTTTTCTTCCGCAAGCTCTTGCGTTATCTTTTTTTCGAGGTCCTTTTCTTTTTCGGCAGCACGTCTTGCTTGTTCCGCCGATTGCAAAACGGAATCGAAATTGACTCTTTCACTTCCGAGAGACGCCCTTGCCTTCTCAATGATCTCGCGATCGAGACCAAGCCTTTCCGCAATTTCCAAAGCGTTCGAAGTTCCGGGGACTCCGATAATCAAATGGAAGGTCGGTTCATACGTTTCGGGATTAAAGTCCATAGACGCATTTTCCACTCCTTCCGTCGCATACGAATACTCTTTCAATTTTCCATAATGCGTCGTAATGATCGCCTTTGCGCCGCTTTCTCGGATCTTCTCCGTAATGCAAACGGCAAGCGCCGCGCCTTCGTCCGGATCCGTACCTGCGCCAAGTTCGTCCAATAAAATCAAAGAATCGCGATCATACGAATCCATGATTTCAACTAAATTTTTAACGTGGGAAGAAAAAGTGCTCAAACTCTGTTCGATACTTTGTTCGTCTCCGACGTCACAAAAAACGTTTCTGAAAACGCTGATCTCGCTCTCTTCTTCCGCCGGGAGCCATAGCCCGCATTCCGTCATTAAAACGAACAACCCGACCAGTTTCAATGAAACGGTCTTTCCGCCGGTATTCGGACCGGTGATCAAAAGAACGTTAAATTCTTTCCCAACTCGCACGGAAACGGGAACGACTTTCTCTTTCGGGATCAAGGGATGCCTGCCCTTTTTGATCGAAACAAACCCTCTATCGTTCAAAATCGGCGCGCTTGAATGCGTGTTGATCGCGTAAAGCGCGCGAGCGAAAATAACGTCGAGTGAAGTTATGATTTCATAATCGGAAACAAGTTCGTCCGCAATAACGGAGATCCTCGCCGTAAACTCATGCAAAATGCGGTCGATCTCGTTCTTTTCATCCGCCAGAAGCATCTTTAACTCGTTATTCATCTCAACGATCGCCATTGGCTCAACGTAAAGCGTGGCGCCGGATGCAGAACGGTCGTGAACGAGACCGGGAATTTGCCCTTTGAACTCACGCTTAACGGGGATAACGTAACGATCGCCGCGCATCGTAACGACGTTATCTTGGATCGCTTTTTGATAGTCGGGAGTAGAAACGTAGCTATTTAGTTTTGCGCGCAATCTTTCACCGTTTCGCTTGATTTCGCGGCGTATCGAAGCAAGTTTATCGCTCGCGCAGTCGTTCATTTCCGTTTCCGAAAAAATACTTCGATCGATATCTTCGGACAAATGATTTTGCAAAAAGATCTTATTGGCGGCACTCGTTATAACGGGTGCTTTTTTCGGATCGAGTTTCAGAATCGAAGCGCGAACGTTTTTCGCAAAACGGAGTAGGCGCGAGATTTTCAAAAGCTCGCCCATCGTCAGCATCGAAAGTTTCTTGGCTCGAACGATACAATCGGTAACGTCATCCACCTCGAAAGACGGAAAACAGTTACAGGAATTCATCGCATAGTACGCTTCCGCCGTTTCGTTTTGAAGAGCTTGAACGGCGGAAATTTCGGAAGAAGGAAAAGACGAAAGGATCTCGGCTTTACCTTTTTCACTTCCGGCACAAGCGGCAACTTGCGCTAAAATCTTATCAAGTTCAAGCGATTTTATGCTTTTTTCCACATTTCCTCCGATAAACGGCGTATCTCATCCTCATTTAATCCAACGAAGCTATAAAACGACGCCGCATTTTCGATCGGTCGCAAAATCGTTAATCGATCTTGAAACATCGAAAACTGACAATTATTTCTTTCCGTTCTTCGTATCAAGTATTTCTTTTCACCGTTCGAGTAATACAATCGATCCACATTCTTTTTACAAGTATCGCAACTCGTATCCAAGCAAACGCTTACAGGGCAATGCGCAAAGTGCATAAGCGGAATTTTACCCCCGCAAAACCTTAAATTTCCATATCCGCCCTCTTCAATCGCTGCCCCAACATAATCCGCGTCCGAAAAAACCGAAGCGGTATCTTCGTTGAACACGTTCTGCCCAAATCCAACGATATAACTTCTATTTAGCGAACGCGCGATCGTAACCGAATATAAATTATCCGCGTATACGTTCATCGTCGGAAATTCTTTTAATACATTTTCAAAAAAAACGAGGTCTGAATTTCTCGCGATCTTCGGCAACCGCAAATAGCATTTTTTACCCTGCGCAGCAATTAGCATATTGCGGATCGCATTACTATCATAAGAAACGGGATCGAAAACGTAAGCAGATGCGTTTTTTGCATATTCGATCTGCCTTTCGCTTTCCACTTCCGCAAGAATCCCCTTTTTCTTCAAAACGGGAGCGGAAGAAGCAATCTCGTTTCGAAAATAAAAAGAAGGACTCCTCGCTTTTATGATCGCTTCTCTCAACGACGCGACCAATTTGCGCCTTAATTCGTTCACCTCGCTAAGCTGTAAAAAAACAGGGCTTTTTGTTTCATCCTTTAACGACGAGAGATAAAAATGCGTCGAACCGAATTTGGTTAGTTTGGAAAGCAACGCCTCGTTTGACGTCGCGTTGCTTTTATCAAGCATGCGCTCGCTTTTGACCGTAACCGAAAGCCCGCCGGATTCGCCTATGAGGGAAAGCGGTTTCCCGACTTCACCGCGAACGGTTACTCGTAAAGGAAGTTTTCTTTCGCCTTTTTCAATCTCTTCGATTTTTTCGGAATCCGTCGTTAAGCAGACTTCATCACCCTTTTGAACGGCGGAACTGACGGGGATCCCGCAGAATTCGCCATCGTAAACGACGGAAGTAACCTCGCTTCCTCCGACTTCCTCACCGTTTCTGACGATCTTCGCTCCGTCACCTTTTCGAAACGAATGGGAAGAACGTAAAAAAGCGATCTTAAAACCGTGTTTTTCAACGATTTTTTCGATTATGCCGACCGCAACGCCGGCATGACTCGGCAATCGGGTGCTGATAACGGAATCGGATTTTTTTAAGGTATATCCGGGAAAGAAACCGCGATTGAAACTCTTTTTCAGCTCCAAAAGCGCATTTTCCGCATCTCCTTCATTTCCGTCCAAAACCGCGCGATAATATTTCGTGGAATAGTAAACGTACGCGGGTCTCTTTAAGCGCCCTTCGATCTTTAACGAGGAAACGCCGAGTCCCTCTTGTTTCGTTGCGTCTTTCCCGAGAGATAAATCAAAGGGAGATAGCAAGTAACCTTTTTTGAGTACGCGACCCTTTTCATCCGTCGCCGTATAAAACAGTCTGCAAGCTTGATTGCAAACGCCGCGATTCCCGCTTGATCCGTATTCCACCGCACCAAGCAAACACGCGCCGGAAAAAGAAACGCAAACCGCGCCCTGGACAAATCGTTCCACTTCTTTCGATATCGCTTTGATTTGCGGAATATCCGCATCAACCGTTTCTCTCGATAATATAACGCGATCGGCTCCCAAAGAGGATGCGAAAACGGCATCGTATTTATTTTGAACGCCGGCTTGCGTACTGAGATGCAAAGGAACGTTCGTTATCCTTTTCAATCGCCGAAACAAACCGAGATCGGAAACGATCAATGCATCCGCCCCGCTTTTTACCGATATTTCGGCAAGGCGCAACGCTCGATCCATTTCCTTTCCTTTGATCGCCGTATTTAAAGTAACGTGAACCTTAACGCCGAACAAATGCGCGTAAGCAATCCATTCCTGTATATTTTCCGCGTTAAAATCCGAACTTTTTAAGCGGGCATTATGCTCGCCGAGTCCCAAATAAACGGCGTCCGCACCTGCAAGAACGGCCGCTTTTAATGCCGCAATCGAACCTGCGGGCGCAAGAAGTTCCATTTTAATCTCTGAGTTTCGCCTCAAAAGAAGAAGCCATAGCTTGAACGATTTTTTCTACGTCGAGATTGACTTCTTCACTTCCGAGGGTTCCTTCGTCTTTACGGAACAGTAAATTAAACGCAACGCTCTTCTTGCCCGGCGCAACGCCGATTCCCGAATAAACGTCGAATACGGAAACGTTCTTTAAGAAATCTCCGCCGTTTGCGCAAATGGTTTTAAGCATCTCGCCCGCCGTTATTTCTTCGGAAACGACGAACGCCAAATCGCGTTCGATCGCGGGATATTTGCTAACGGGAACGTAAGGCAGAAAATCAAGCGCGCTTTCTATAAATTTCGAGAGATCGATTTCAGAAACGTAAAGCGGCATATCGAATTTTCTCGCTTTCGTAATCCGCGGATGCATCTGTCCGATAAATCCGATTTTTTCTCCGTTTAATATGACAAACGCCTGACGATACGGATGCAAGAAGGGTTCGTCCGATGGCTCAAACGAAAGAGAAACGTTGAATCGGGAGGTAAGCTGTTCCAAAACGTTTTTCAAAGAATAAAAGTCTTCTTTCTCTCCAAATACGGAAAGAACGAGAGTCTCCTTTTCGATCGCCGTATCCACGACCGGGATCGCTTTGGGGAAATACGTTTTCCCGATCTCGTAAAACCTTGCCGCTCTAACGCCGCGGGAGAAGTTCGAAACATTGATTTGGAGATTGCTCGGAGTCAGCATCGTTCTCATAACGGATACGTCTTCGCTGAGCGGATTCAAAATATCCACCGTAACGCGCCTTATATCATTCTCCGGAAGCATAAACTCGTCTTTGAATTTCGGAGAAACAAAAGAATACGAGAAAGTTTCGTGCATTCCGTTCATTCCCGAAAGAAAAGCTTTAACAGACTGAACGTCTGCGTCCGCCTTCGTTCTTCCGCCCTGCATCAGTTTTTTACCGTCAAGAGGTTTAGAAAGGATATTATCGTATCCGTATAGGCGAATTACCTCTTCGGCAATATCGTTTGCGCCCACGATATCTTCTCGATAAGCGGGAACGGACACCTCAAAAATCCCTTTTTCGAAACGTACGCCGAATTGAAGCGATTGCAGGATTTTTTCGATCGTCTTTTCCGGAATGTCGATTCCCAAGATCTCGTCTATCTTCTCTTTTTTTACTTCGAGGATCTTATTTTCAGGTTGCTTTTTTAATGAATCCAGAATGCCGCTTTCGAAAACGCCGGCACCCAGTCTCGTTACGAGTTGTATCGTACGGATCAAAGCAAGATCTTGGCTGACGAAATCGATGCCCTTCTCGAAACGCGCGGAAGAATCGGAACGAAGGCCGAGCGTTCTCGAAGTTTTTCGAATGTTATCCCTCTTGAATCTTGCAAATTCGAAGACGACTTTTTTTGTTTTATCGTTGATTCCGCTGTTCGCGCCGCCCATAACGCCGGCAACCGCCATCGGCTCGGATTCGTTTGCGATAACGAGATTTTGATCCGTTAGTTTATTTTCCGCTCCGTCGAGAGTAACGATACTTTCGCCGTCGTTAGCGCGTCTTACAACGATCTTACCCCCTTTTACGAGAGAATAATCGAAAGCATGCATCGGCTGTCCGATATCGAAAAGAACGTAGTTGGTAATATCCACGACGTTATTGATCGGGCGAAGACCCACGAGGCGCAAACGACGCTTGATCGTTTCGTCGGAAGGCGCAATTCTGACTCCGTCCATCATTTTCGCAAGATATCTCGGACAAAGTTCGTCATCGAGAACGGAAACGGAAAGATCGTCCTCGATTTTACCCTTCTCTTGAATCTCGGGCAAACGGAACGTATCCTTCAAAGGAACGTTCAAAACAGCCGCAATTTCGCGCGCAATACCGATAATACTGTTACAATCGGGACGATTTGCCGTTACGGCGACGTCCAAAACGACGTCATTCGTACCGATAAAATCGTTTATATCCGTCCCGGGCTTCGTTTCTTCAGGGAAAATAAACACGCCGTCGATTCCCGCTTGCGGATAATCTCCGGCCGTCAGTTTAAGCTCGCTTCCGCCGCAGAACATACCGTCGCTTTCAACGCCGCGAAGCGCTCCCTTCTTGATCTCCGTACCGTCGGGAAGAACGGCACCGTCCAATGCGAGCGCGACCACGTCTCCGACGGAAACGTTTTTAGCTGCGGTAACGATCTGCAAAGTTCTGTCTCCGGCGTCAACCGAACAAACCGAAAGCTTATCCGCATTCGGGTGCTTTTCCATCGAAAGAATCTTGACCGCTTTGATATTTACGTAAGCGTCGGACGGACGGATAATCTCTTCGATCTCAAAGCCGGCG
>DGWX01000049.1 GCA_002395405.1 Christensenella sp. UBA4247 | reverse complement strand
TGCGATAAATGCGGTGCGATGATGGTTATAAGAGAAGGGCGCTACGGAAAGTTCCTCGCTTGCCCGAACTTCCCCAAATGCCGCAATATTCTTTCGATGGAATCGGAAAAAGTCGCGACTTGCCCCGTTTGCGGAAAAGACGTTCTTAAAAAGCGCAGTAAAGCGGGTAAGATCTTTTACGGTTGCAGCGATTATCCGACTTGTAAATTCGCAAGCTGGGATATTCCCGCGCCGCATCTCTGCCCGAAGTGTAACGGAACGATGATCGTCAGGAAATCGAAGGGACAAACCAAATACGTTTGTACTTCTTGTAAATATACGGAAGAGAAATGAAAGTCAGGATCGCAGGAGGCGGGCTTGCCGGAGCGGAAGCCGCTTACGCGCTCTTAAAAAGGGGCGCGGAAGTCGAAATGTTCGAGATGCGTCCGGAGAAAAATACTCCGGCGCATAAGACGGCGGGACTTGCCGAGCTCGTTTGTTCGAATAGCTTAAAAAGCGATATTCCGGATACGGCGGGCGGGACTTTGAAAAACGAAATGCGCGCCTTTGACAGCGTCGTTCTCAAAGCGGCGGAAAAGACGAAAGTTCCATGCGGAGGGGCGCTCGGAGTGGATCGAGCGCTGTTTTCCGAAGAGATCGAAAGGATCTTACGCGCCTTTCCTCGTTTCTCCCTTGTTCGCCGTGAAATAACAAAAATCGAGGACGGTTCGCCCTTGATTATCGCCACGGGGCCTTTAACGAGCGAGTCCATGAGCCGCGCTCTTCTTGCGTTGACGGGGGAGCAAGGCCTATCGTTTTACGACGCCGCTGCGCCTATCGTAACGGCGGAAAGCGTGGATTACGATCATGCGTTTTTCGCATCGCGTTACGGGAAAGGGGATTCGGATTATCTGAACGCACCGATGTCGAAGGAAGAGTACCTTGCGTTTTACGAAGCGCTTACGAGCGCCGAATGCGCGAAGCAGGAAGTCGGCGGCGCTTATTTCGACGGCTGTATGCCTATCGAGATCATGGCGAAAGGCGGAGAAAATTGCCTTCGTTTCGGTCCCTTGCGCCCCGTTGGATTGAAGCACCCCGTTACGGGAGAAAAGTATTATGCGGTTTTGCAACTCAGAAAGGAGAACGCAGCAGGCGATCTTTTCAACCTTGTCGGGTTTCAAACGAGCCTTACCTTCCCGGAGCAAAGGCGCGTGTTCGCTCTGATCCCTGCGCTGAAAAATGCGGAATTCGTCAGATACGGCGTCATGCATCGCAATACGTTTGTGAACGCGCCGAAGATCCTAAATTGCGATTTCAGGGTCAGAAAAAGCAAATGCGTTTGGATCGCAGGTCAGCTTTCGGGCGTGGAAGGGTATATGGAAAGCGCGATGAGCGGGATGATCGCGGGTTTGTCGGTTGCGGCGTATCTTGCCGGAAAAGAGCTTCCACCTCTCCCTGAAAATACCATCATGGGCGCGCTTTCGAGATATGTTTCCACGGAGAACGGGGCGTTTCAACCCATGAACGCGAACTTCGGGATCCTGCCTCCTCCGGAAAAAAGGATTCGAGATAAGGCGCTCAGAAAAGCCTATTACGCCGAACGATCGGCAAAGGAAATTAAAGCTTACGCTTCGTCTTTCGAACAAGCGTTAAAGGAGTAAAACTATGGAATTCAAAGGAACAACGATTTGCGCCGTTAAAAAGGACGGCGTTACGGTCATTGCCGGAGACGGTCAGGTGACGATGGGAGAAAGCGTCGTGTTCAAAGCGAATGCGGTCAAGGTAAAACGCATTTACGGCGGAAAGGTCGTGGTCGGCTTTGCCGGAAGTGTTTCGGACGCTTTTTCGCTGAGCGAAAAGTTTGAAAAAATGCTCCAAAAATTCAGCGGCAATTTGATGAGAAGCGCCGTGGAACTCGCGGAACTTTGGAGAAACGATAAAATGCCCCGCCAGTTGCAAGCGATGTTGATCGCGGCGGATAAGGACAATCTCCTCGTTCTTTCGGGAACGGGCGAAGTGATCGATCCGGACTCGGGCGTTTGCGCGATCGGAAGCGGCGGAAACTATGCGCTTGCCGCGGCTCGCGCGCTTTACGACGTGGAGGGAATGGACGCGGAGACCATCGCGAGAAAAGCGATGAAGATCGCGTCGGAACTTTGCGTGTTTACCAATTCGAATTTGACGGTGGAGGTATTGTAAATGGAACTCTTTACTCCGGAAGAGATCGTACGCGAACTCGATCAATATATCATCGGTCAAAACGAAGCGAAAAGGAGCGTTGCCGTCGCTCTTCGAAATCGCTATCGCCGCAGCCGTTTGGACGATAAGGTCAGGGAAGAGATTACCCCGAAAAATATCATTATGAAAGGTCCGACCGGCGTCGGAAAAACCGAGATCGCGAGAAGGCTCGCGAAACTCGTTAAGGCTCCCTTCGTTAAAGTGGAAGCTACGAAATTTACCGAAGTCGGTTACGTCGGAAGAGACGTTGAATCTATGGTGCGCGACCTTGTGGAGGCGGCGATCCGTCTCGTAAAGGAAGAGCGCTATGAAGAGCTGAAACCGAGAGCCACGCAAGCGGCAGTCCAGCGCCTTGTAAAGGCGATCTTGCCGATTCGAAAAGAACTTTCGCCCGACGTTCCCGAAGCGCAGCTTTCCGAGTTGATTTCGGAAGAACTCATGGACGGAAAGCTGGACGAAATGCAGATCGAGATCGAAGTCTCCGAACCGCAAAAACCCGTTCAAATGATGCAAACCGGGCAGGGCGCGGAAATCAATCTCGGCGATTTTTTCAAACAGTTCGGCAATAAGAACAGAAAAAAAAGAAAGCTGTACGTTAAAGACGCGATGCGTATGTTAATCCTCGAAGAATCGGACAAGCTCATCGATAACGACAGCGTTTCGGCGGAAGCGCTTCGCCGCGCCGAGCAGGAAGGTATCATCTTTATAGACGAAATCGATAAGATCGCGGGATCGAGTATGGGTTCTTCGCGCGGCGGTCCCGACGTATCCAGAGAGGGCGTGCAAAGGGATATTCTTCCCATTGTGGAAGGTTGTACCGTAACGACGAAATACGGAAGCATTCGAACGGATTTCATTCTCTTTATCGCGGCGGGTGCCTTCCATATTTCGGAAGTAAAAGACTTGATCCCCGAATTGCAAGGTCGTTTCCCGGTCGTGGTAACGTTGGACAGCTTGACGAAAGAAGATTTCGTTCGCATTTTGACCGAACCTTCGAACGCGCTCCTTAAAATGTACAGCGCGCTCTTGAAAGTGGACGGAGTGGATTTAAAGTTTACCAAGGATGCGATCGAAAAAATCGCGGAGCTGGCTTCGTTTGAAAATACAAACAGCGAGAATATCGGCGCGCGTCGCTTGCATTCCTTGATCGAAGCGCTTCTTTCGGACGTTTCATTCGAAGCGAACGGCGAAGAGAGAGAGGTTATCGTCGATCTTGCGTACGTGGAAGCGCATCTCGGACGCGAACTCGTGGATCTTGATCTCAAACGTTACATTATTTAAGGAGCGCATTATGATCAATATCATGAAAGGAACCAAAGACCTGTTACCGCAGGAAAGTTATAAATGGGATAAGATCGAAAGGGAGATTAAAGAGGTTACGCGTCTTTTTAATATTCGTAAGATCGCAACGCCCACCTTCGAACATACCGAGCTTTTTCTCCGCGGCGTAGGCGATACGACGGATATCGTAAATAAAGAAATGTACACTTTTCTCGATAAAGGCGGTCGCTCCGTAACCTTAAAACCGGAAGGGACGGCGGGCGTCGTCAGGAGCTTTATCGAGAATTCGCTGTCGCAGTTGCCGCAACCTTTGAAGATGTATTACGAAACTTCGGTTTTCCGTTATGAAAGACCGCAAGCAGGGCGTCTTCGCGAACACCATCAATTCGGCGTTGAGATATACGGCGCGGATACGCCCCATCAAGACGTCGAAGTTATGCTCATTGCGAAAACCTTGTTTGACCGTCTCGGGATCAAAGGGCTCGAACTCAGGATCAACAGTATCGGATGTCCGACCTGCCGAAAGGATTATAACGAAGCCTTGAAAGCGTATTTCGCGTCGCGTGAAAGCGAGCTTTGCCAAACCTGCCGCGAAAGACTAATCAAGAATCCGCTTCGTATTCTCGACTGCAAAGAGGAGAAATGTAAAGAAATCGCGGCGAACGCGCCGTCGGTTCTATCCTATTTGTGCGATCCATGTCGCGCGCATCACGAAAAGGTCAAAAATCTTTTGACGGAAGAAGAAATCCCCTTTGAGGAAGACGATAAGATCGTCAGAGGACTCGATTATTATACCAAAACGGTGTTTGAATTCGTGGCGGGGAATATCGGCGCAAAATCCACCGTTTGCGGCGGAGGCAGATATAATAATCTCGTGGAAGAAATCGGAGGGAAACCCTGTCCCGCGGTCGGATTCGGAATGGGCATCGAGCGCCTCGTTTTGACGATGGAGACCGTTGGCGCTTCCTTCGGAGAAGAGCCGTCTCCCGATCTTTTTATCGCGAATATCGGCGCGGCGGACGAAGCGTTTCGTTTAACTTCCGTTATGCGCGCGCACGGAATTGCGGCAGAGTGCGACGTTATGGGGCGAAGCCTCAAAGCGCAAATGAAACTGTCGGACAAACTGAAAGCAAAATTTACCGTCGTTCTCGGCGAAAGCGAAATCGCGGGCGGCGTTGTAAAGGTAAAAAATATGAAAACTGGTGAGGAGGAAGAAACCGCAATCGAAAGATTGGCGGAATATATCATTCAAAAGAAGGCGAACGTATGAATTATTTGAAAGAAAGAAGCAAAATGTGCGCGGAATTCCGCGCGAGCGATATCGGAAATTCGGTTACCGTTTTGGGTTTTATCGGTAAATATCGCAACCTCGGAAATATTATTTTTGTTGACGTGCGCGACAGGACGGGTATCATTCAAGTTTCCTTTGAAGAAGCGTCTTGCGGCGCCGCCGTTTTCGCGGAAGCGGAAAAACTGAGAAACGAATTCGTCGTAGCGGTGAAGGGAAAAGTCAGAAGCAGAGGCGAAAAGAATATCAATAAGGCGCTTCCGTCGGGCGAAGTGGAAATTTCCGCCGAAAAGGTGGAGATCCTTTCCGAAGCGGAAGTTCCGCCTTTCGTTATTTCCGAAATGGCGGCGGTAGGTGAGGTTACAAGACTGAAATACAGATACCTCGATTTGAGGCGCGGTAGCTTGCAAAGCAATTTGCAAATGCGTTCGAAATTGTGTCACCTCGTTCATTCCTATATGGATAAACTCGGTTTTTTGGATATAGACACCCCTTGCCTCGGACGTTCCACGCCCGAAGGCGCAAGGGATTATCTCGTACCGAGCAGAGTGCATCACGGTGAGTTTTACGCGCTTCCGCAGTCTCCGCAGATCTACAAACAGCTTTTGATGATCGCGGGATTCGACCGTTACTATCAAATCGCGAAATGCTTCCGCGACGAGGATCTCCGCGC
>DGWX01000071.1 GCA_002395405.1 Christensenella sp. UBA4247 | reverse complement strand
CTTATGGCATGAGCCGAAAGAGATCTTAAAAGTTTGCCCGATCCTCGTTATCCCGAGAGGAGAAGAATCCGTAAGCGAATTAACCGATTTTGCTTCGGGTTTGACAAAGGAATTCGGAGGCGACATCCGTATCAGCGACAGGATCTTCGGAAATGACGTTTCTTCCACGTCGCTTCGAGCTCGATATGCGCTTGGAATGCAAACGGAAGGAATCCTTCCGGCCGTGCGCGCCGTTATCGAAGAGAAGGAACTTTATTCGGTTCAAAAGAAAATGGCGGAGCGAGTCAAGGCAAGCCTTCCCGAAAAAAGATGGAATCATACGTGCGGCGTCGTATTAACGGGGCTTGAAATGGCGGAGATTTTCCGCGTGGATAAGGAAAAAGCCTTTACCGCTTGCCTTCTTCACGATTGTATGAAATATGCGGAAACCGTCCATGAAGGCGTCCCTTCCGACGCGATCGGAACGAAGGTACTGCACGCGTTCAACGGAGCGGAAGAAGCGAAAATCAATTACGGAATCACGGACGAAGATACGATCAACGCCATTCGTTATCACACAACGGGCAGACCGGCGATGAGCGATCTCGAAAAACTCGTTTATCTTGCCGACGTTATCGAACCTGGCCGAACTTACGACGGAGTAGATGAGATCCGCGCTCTCGGATTTAAGGACCTTGACGCCGCTTTTAAGCTTTCCTTGAAAAGAAGCTACGAATTGCTTCTTAAAAAAGGAAATCCGATTTATCCTCTGACGGTGGATTGTTACCGTTATTATTTTGGAAAAGGCGAGGAAACCCTCGCAAAATAGGAGAAACTATGGAACCGGAAGAACTTATCAAAAAATTAACGCACCTTCTCTCCGAGAAGCATTGCACCAATATCGTCGTAATTGACGTAAAGGGTAAGACGGACGTTGCGGACGCTTTCGTCGTTTGTTCGGCGCGAAACCCGAGTCTCGGCAGGGCGGCGTACGATGAAATGACGGGGAAGCTCGAAGAAGAAGGAATCTATTCCTATCGCGCGGACGGTTTGAAAGACGGCAGATGGATCGCGGTGGATTACGGCAACGTCATCGTTCATATTTTCCACACGGCGATGCGCGATCTCTATCAGTTCGAAAAACTTTGGGCAGCTGAGGACGGAAGCAATCTTCGTAAAGTAGAAGAAGAATAATTTTTCAGCGAAAACGCATACTGCTCCTATGACGAACGTTATCGGAGCATTTTGCGCGCTTATCGCACTGAGCTGCACGTCGGATCTTTCCGTGCGGGCGGCGGGTATTAAGGAATACGAGATCTTTATGACGGATGAATTCGCGATCGTTGCGGTTATCCCCGAGTCGGAGTTCAGTTTCGAAAGAAAGAAAAAAACGCTCGATTCCGCTGCGAAAATTTTTGCCGAAGCTCTTTCTAAATCCGTTTTTTTAACGGAAGATATGGTTTTGTTTTCCGCAATAACCCGCTATGAAGCCAGAAAAAATCCATCCGACAAAAGCTATATTCTGGAAAGAATCGAAAAAATAAAAGCGCAGTGTTATACGGCTTTGATTTAATTTTGATTGCTTTATGTATCCGACCTTGATTCGTTTTAAGGTTTCGTTTATAATAATAACGGTGTTACTATGCCTTTTTTGCCGATCACGAAAGAAGAATTAAACGGTGAATCACCCGATTTTATATTAGTCTCCGCAGACGCGTACGTTGATCATCCCTCTTTCGGTCATGCGATCATTTCGCGCATAATCGAGAGCGAGGGATTTTCCGTTGCCATTTTGGCGCAGCCGCAAAACGAATCGGATTATACCCGCTTTGGCGAACCGAAGATCGGTTTTATGATCTCGGGAGGCGTCGTGGACAGTATGGTCAATAACTATACCGTTGCCAAGATCCGTCGCACGTCCGACGTGTACAGCGAAGGGGGAGAGTACGGCAAACGGCCCGATCGCGCGGTAAGCGTGTATGCAAATGCGATCAAAAAATTATATCCCGCTTCTCCGATCGTGATCGGCGGTATCGAGGCAAGTCTTAGGCGTTTTGCTCATTATGATTATTGGGCGGACGAGGTTATGCCTTCCATCCTGATCTCTTCGAAAGCGGATCTTTTGATATACGGCATGGGAGAACGCCCGCTTTGGGATATTTTACGGCTTGTAAAAAGAGGCGTTCCGCTTTCTTCGATCAAAGACGTTCGAGGAACGGCTTATTTGTCTTCTTATTCCGATTTGTCGGAGAAAACGAAAGAGCTTTTTAAAGGGAAAGCGAAGTTTTGCCCTTCGTTTGAAGAAGTCAAGGAATCGAAAGAAAAATATGCGAGAGCTTTTAAGCTGCAATCTGAAAACGCGGATTCCGTAACGGGGGAAACCCTCGTTCAAAAACACGGGGATCGATACGTTGTTCAGAACCCGCCGCAATATCCTCTTACGACGGAAGAAATGGATTCCGTGTACGCGCTTCCGTATATGCGAAGCTACCATCCGTCCTATGTTCGGGGCGTTCCCGCTATCAAAGAAGTTAAATTCAGCATCAGTTCCGTCCGCGGATGTTTCGGGGATTGCAGCTATTGCGCTCTAACCTATCATCAGGGTCGGCGCATTCAAAATCGGTCGGAAGAATCGATACTATCCGAAGCGGAGAGCTTTACGAAAGATCCCGAGTTTAAGGGCTATATCCACGACGTTGGTGGTCCGACCGCGGATTTTTACGGTGACGCTTGCGATAAACAAAAAGAACACGGCGTTTGTAAAAACAGGCGTTGCATCGGGTTTAATCGATGCCCGAATTTGAAAGTGCATCACGGAGAATATTTGCATCTCTTGCGTTCGCTTCGGGGGATAAAAGGGGTAAAAAAAGTATTTGTTCGCAGCGGCGTTCGCTTTGATTACATAACGTATGACGAAGATAAAACCTTTTTTAAGGAGCTTGTCGCGCATCACGTCAGCGGTCAGCTTAAAGTCGCGCCCGAACATTGCTCGAAAAAGGTTCTTTCCTATATGAACAAACCTCCTTTCGAAGTGTATCTGAAATTTAAACAGAATTACGAAAAGATCAATCGTGAACTCGGGAAGGAGCAATACTTGGTTCCGTATTTTATTTCATCGCATCCGGGCTCAACTTTGAACGACGCGATCGATCTTGCCGTGTATCTCAATTCGATCCGCTCCGTTCCGGAACAAGTTCAGGATTTTTATCCGACTCCTTCTACGAAATCCACTTGTATGTATTACACGGGACTGAATCCGGACGATATGCAACCCGTTTACGTTCCGAAATCGAGAGAAGAGAAAAAAGAACAACGCGCTCTTCTGCAATACGGAAGACCGGAGAATTATGAGATCGTGTACGCCGCTCTCGTAAAAGCCGGAAGGCAGGATTTGATCGGGAACACGCCGAGTTGCCTCATAAAGCCGCGCAGAGATCGAAAACCTGTTTCCGACAGAGTTTCTTCCGGTGCGTATCCGAGTTCTTATGTTCGGAAACAAAAATCGAGATTTGTTTCGGAGAAATCTTTCAAAAAAAAGAAATAGAAAGAAAATCTCATATTTTTTGCCGCTCGCTAATAAGAATAGTTGAGCGGTTTTTTCGTATATAACAGCATCGGACCTTTTTCGCCTCGATTTGACAATAAACCCGATAATTCCGCTTTCAAAATACTGTATCGTTACGAGGTAGGTTATGTTTTTCGTCGTCAAAAGAAAGCAAATCGTAGAAGCTGTACTCGTCGTTTTGATTTTGGTTTTCAGCATAATATGTTTGAATTTCGTGGATTTGAATCAAACGGTATTTGCGAAATCTTCCAAAAAGCTTCCCGTTTATCGAGTGGATACGGGTGATGAGAAAAGGATCGCGATCTCCTTCGACGCCGCTTGGGGAGCGGATAAAACGAGGCGTATCGTGGATCTTCTAAATGATCGACAAGTGAAAGCGACCTTTTTTCTCGTCGGTTTTTGGGTGGACGCTTACAAAGAAGAGGTCGCCTATATAGCGGATCACGGAATGGAGATCGGAAACCATTCCAAAAGTCATTTGCATATGTCCACTTTAAGCGCGGATAAAATCAAACAAGAAGTGGATTACGTAAACGCTGCCGTTCGAACGATAACCGGTATCACGCCCAAAGTATTCCGCTCTCCTTTCGGCGAGTATGACGATCGCGTTTTGGCTTACGTCGAAAGTGCGAATATGATCCCCGTTCAATGGGATGTGGACAGCTTGGATTGGAAGGGGATTTCGGGAGAGGAGATCATTAAAAGAATTACGGGAAAAGTTAAAAACGGTTCGATCATTTTGTGTCATAACAACAGCGATCACATTTTGGACGCGCTACCCACCGTCCTCGATACCCTGATCGAAAGAGGTTATTCGTTCGTAACGATGAGCGAATTATTGTATCAGACCGATTACTCGATCGACGCGCAAGGCGTCCAACACCGAAACAAATAGGAGGTAATTATGAATTACGAAGAAATGAACAACAACAGAGTTACGCTTACGGGAAAAGTCGCGGAAGAAGCAACGTTCAGTCACGAAGTTTTCGGCGAAGGTTTTTACGAAATCAAACTTGAGGTCCCTCGCTTATCCGCGCAAACCGATCTTCTGCCGATTACCGTTTCGGAGCGGCTTCTCGCGCTTCATGACGCAAGTCTCGGCTCTACTTTGACTGTGGTCGGACAATTTAGAAGTTATAATAAGATCGAAGGAGAAAGAAGCCGCTTAATGCTGACGGTTTTCGTTCGGGATATCATCGAATTTGACGAAGATCTCAACCCGAATATGATCGAGTTAGAAGGTTATATTTGCAAGTCGCCCTTATATCGAACGACTCCGTTTAAGAGGGAGATCTGCGATTTGCTCCTTGCCGTCAATCGCGCCTATAATAAATCCGATTACATTCCTTGTATCGCATGGGGACGGAACGCAAGATTCGTAAACGGTCTCGGGATCGGAGAGCGCGTTTCGGTTTCCGGGCGAATCCAAAGCAGGGAATATCAAAAAATGCAAGAGGACGGAAGCTATCAAACCAAAACGGCTTACGAAGTATCGATCAGCCGAGTTACCGCTTTGTCTATGGAGGAAGAAGTCAGGAAGGCGAATTAACGCTCAAAAGAATGGGGCGGCGCAAGAAAATTGCGTCGCTCGTTTTTTTTAGCGCTTTACAAAGAATAGTCATAATGCTATACTTTACTTATGGATAATGTAAACGATGTCGTTAGCAATTACGACGCGATTCTGAATGAGATAAACGAGCTTTCCCAAGGGAAGGCGTCCCTTGTTCTTGCTTCCAAAACGGTAGAACAGAGCGTATTGAAAGAACTCGTTCGACAAAGAAAAGGAATCTTACTCGGTGAAAACAAAGTTCAAGAACTCTTGTCTAAGTATTTTACGGCGGAAGGACTTGAATGGCATTTTATCGGTCGATTGCAAACGAACAAAGTCAAATATATCGTGGATAAAGTCAGTTTGATCCAGTCCGTGGATTCTCTTCGATTGGCGGAGGAGATAGAAAAGAGAGCGGGGAAGATCGATAAAACGATGGATATTCTCGTTGAAGTAAACGTCGGAATGGAAGAAAGTAAAGGAGGCGTTTTGCAAGAGGAATTGTTCGACCTCTTGGAAAAAATAAAAGAAATGCCGCACCTTCGACTCAGAGGATTGATGAGCGTTTTGCCCGATCAAGAGGAAACAAAACTCGTTCCGCTGTATCGCCGGCTTTTCGCTCTTTATAATAGAGTAAAAGAAATCAAAGCGGACAATTTTGCCGTCGATTGTCTTTCTGCCGGAATGAGCGGCGATTATAAGATCGCTCTTCAAAACGGAAGCAATATGGTCCGAATCGGTAGCGCGGTGTTCGGCAAACGCAACTACGCAAAATAGGAGGAAACTATGTCGGATAGATGGGATTTTTTTGATAGAGATGATAAAGACGATTCGTCTTCTCGTTCGCGCATTTTCGAGAATCTCGAAGAACCGAACGGGTTTCGTTCCCGTTCTTCCGATCGGCGCTCGTCTTACTCTTCTTATCGCTCGGAAGACGCTTCGTTTCGCGACTCGGACGAGTATCGTCGCTCTCGCGTAAGGGAAGACGATAGAAACTCTTCCGCAGAGGAATACGCCGGTCTCGGGAACGTTTCGATTACCTCTCCGAAGAGTTATAAAGACGTTCAGGAAATGATCGAAAGTCTTGCCAGAAAAGAATCGATCATTGTAAATCTCGAAGGGATCGAAGAATCTTCCGCGCAGCGCGTTTTGGATTTTTTGTCCGGTGCTTCTTATGCGCTTGGCGGCAGCATGAGAAGGATCAAAGAATTTACCTTTTTAGTTACTCCGCAAGGAACGGGGATCACCGATAACGATGGCGGCTATTATAATCGTTGACCTACTGATCGTCGGCGTTCTGGTTGCCGGAGATCTCGTTTCCAAATACTTCGCGGCGGCGTATCTTCCCTCTCACGGCGGAAGCTATGAGGCGATCAAAAAAGTTTTGACGTTTCGATACAGCGAAAATGCGGGAGCGGCGTTCGGTATTTTTGAAAACGCACGTGTATTTTTAAGCGTCCTCGTGGGGATCGTTGTACTCGCGATCCTTTGCTTTATGGGATATCATATCGCAAAGAAAAAGTATAAAGAAAAGGGCGGCGTTCTATTACACGTGGCACTTTCTTTCATCGTAGCGGGTGGGATCGGCAATTTGGTGGATCGGATCGCGTTCGGCTACGTTCGCGATTTTATCGAATACACCATCGTTTATACGCTTTTCAAAAAAGATTTTGCGATTTGCAACCTCGCGGACGTTTTTCTGACGCTCGGCGTCGTTATGCTCGTTATTTATTTGATCATTTATGCCGTAAACGATTCGAAGAAAAGAAAGACGACCTTGTCTCAATCGGAGGATTATGCCTCGGAGAGCGTTCCCGTAAGCTCCGAATCGGATGAAAAAGAGGCTCCTTCGCCCGAAGGAGAAAATGATGAGAGAAAACTTTAATGTGACCGGCGGCGGAGAGCGGTTGGACGTTTTTTTATCGTCCGCTCTCGGTAAAACGCGTTCTTTTATTCGCAAGGCAATTGAAGACGGATACGTTCTTTTAAACGGAAAAATACCCGAGAAAACCGGCGTGAAGATCGCACCGAACGATTCGGTTTGCGTGGACATTCCCGATCCTAAACCCATTCTTGCAACCCCCGAAGATATACCGCTCGATATCGTTTACGAAGACGAAGACATCGCGGTCGTCAATAAGCCGCAGGGAATGGTCACCCACCCGGCCGTCGGATCTCCCGACGGAACGCTCGTAAACGCGCTTTTGTTTCGGATCGGAGACCTCAGCGGAATCAACGGAGAGATCCGTCCCGGCATCGTTCATCGCCTTGATAAAGATACGTCCGGATTGATCGTAATTGCCAAAAACGATCGGGCGCACCTATCTCTTTCCGAACAGATTTCATCGAAAAAAGCCTTGCGTTATTATTACGCGCTTGTGGAAGGAAATATATCCGAAGACGAGGGAGTCATCGATAAAAACATCGATCGCAGTAAAAAAGACAGAAAACAAATGGCGATTTCGAAAGAGGGAGGGCGAAAAGCCGTTACGTTATATAAAGTCATCGCTCGTTTTCAAAAATACACGCTTGTCGAATGTGAATTGAAAACCGGAAGAACGCATCAGATCCGCGTTCATATGAAAAGCATTTCGCACCCCGTGGTGGGAGACGTAACGTACGGAAAGGCGAATAAACTCGCGCCTTACGGTCAGCTTTTGCATGCGCACAAGCTCGTTTTGTTTCATCCGAGAACCGGTGAAAAAATGACCTTTGAAGCGCCTGTGAACGAGACTTTTGCCGCTGCGCTCGAAAAGCTCGGATTTCAAGGAAAAATATAATTATTTCAGGCGATCATCTTCGTGTGAATTCGGTTTGACTTGGATCGAATTGTAATCGGAATAATAAACCAATCCTATTTTTTTAGCCGGATGACGGCGAACGTTTTTGCGTTTCGTATAATCCACGCCGACGTTCTCGTCTTCGCGTCGTTCCGAATAATAGGCCGCGATTTCGGCAGCGAACAGGAGGACCGAGTCGGGAATGCTCTTTTTTTCGCTTAGAATAACGACGTGCGCGCCGTGAGATTTCGCCGCGTGTAACCAAAGATCGTTTTCTTTCGCTTCTTTGAATGTAACTTCTTCGTTTTGGATTCCGCCTCTGCCGCATAAAATTCGAAATCCGTCTTTTTCGAACGCGAAGTATTTTGCAACATATCGTTTTTCTTTTCCTTTCGATTTCGGAGAAGGAAGGATACCGCTTTCTCTCATTTCCTCTTCCGTTATGGAAACGTCTTCGACGGAAGTGGCATATTGTAGCTGAGCGAGCAACGCTTCGTAATACTCGAGATTGTTTTCGTTTTGGGAAAGAAGAGCAAGATTGATTTCTTTTCCACGCTTTAATTTCGCATATTTTTTATACAGTTTTTGAGCGTAAGCGGAAGGAGAGAGAGAAGGGTCCAAATCGATTGTCCGATCCTTTCCTTCATAATAATCGAAAACCTCGATCGAAGAAGCGCGCGGCGCTATTCGATAAAGATTGGAAGTGATCAGTTCCGCTTTTACGCGGAGGTCTTCCGCTTCGCCGCTTTCCGAAATTTTATGATTCAATATCGAAAGTGAATTTTTTGTTTTTTTGATTGCGGCGTTTAAGGTTCGTTCGAGTATTTTCGCTTTTGCGGCGACTCGAGCGGCAGTGTCGGAGGCTGAAAAAACTTCGTCGGCGCATTCGTTCAAAGTGGATCGTTTCTCCGTTTTGCGAAAGGCAAAATCGTAAGGATAGAAGTCCGCTTTCCCTTCTTTCGTTAAACAAGGGCAGAATAAAGCCGTTTGGGCAACGTTTGCAAAAAGGCTCGCCGTTTTTGCGACGGTTTTTGCGTCGAGCGCTCCGCTCTTTTCCGCTTCGAAGAGGATCTGGTCGGCGCTTTGCCCGGAAACGCCCGCCGTGTGCTTTACAAGAAAATCGCGGAAGGGCAGATCGGTTTTTTCAAGCGCCTCTCGTAATAAATCTTCGTCTCCGATGAATACTTTGTTTTGCTCCGGTGGGAGATAGATCGCGTTCGGAAGGACGTTTCTTTTTTGTTCCTCGTCCGGAACGAGTTTGTGCAGTGCGTCCAAAATGCGGTTTTGTTCGTTTAACAAAATGATATTGCTGTATCGCCCCATAAGTTCGCAAACGAGATAGAACGTTTCGTTATCGAACATTTCGTTTCGAGCGGATAGGGTCAGGCGAACGATTCTGTCTTTCGCGATGGTATCGACTTTTCGAATGATCGCGGAGCCGACGTATTTTCTTAATATCATCAAAAGCGGCGGCGCCGCGTAAGGGTTTTCTTTTTTTACGGTCGTAAGGTGAATGCGCGGAGAATTCGGGTTTGCGCTGATGACCAAAAGACGGTTGGTATGACCGTTAAAAACACTGATCGTGATCTCGTCTTTTTCCGGTTGCGAGATCCTTCTGATTTTCCCGCCCGAAAGCGCGACGTCAAGTTCGTGCGCCAAGGCGTTTAAGGTAACGTAATCTGCCGGCATATTTTTATTCTAACACTGTTTTTTTTCTTTATCAAGAAATTGTGAAGGGAAGGTCAAAATGCTTGCGCGCGTAAATATATTTATGATATTATGTTTGTGCAATTATATACGGAGGAATTACCTATGAGCAATACCAACACTTTGAAAATCACCGTTAAAAACGGCGCGACAAAGAAAGATTTCGATCTTTCTTACACTCTTGAGAAGTCTGAATTGACCGAAGTTTACGGCTTTACCGTGGAGGGCGATCTTTGGAAAGCCTGCGAAGACGCGGCTTATATCCAAAATAAAGGTCGCTTTACGGTCGTCGGTTTCAGAAAAGGGCATGCGCCTAAGTCGGTTATTGAAAATACGTACGGCAAAGACGTGTTCGTTGCGGACACGGAAGAAGTTGCCGTAAACGAGGTTTACAACGCGCTTATGGAATCCAAAACCATCGACGCGGAAAATTTGGCGATGCGTCCCGCGCTTGATGTGTCCGCTCTCGAAAACGGGAAAGTATCTTTTACTTTAACCGTTGCTTATATGCCGACGAACGTCGAAATCAAATATACCGGGCTCGAAATCGAAAGGGTTCAGCCTGACGTGGACGGTGCGGTAGAACGCGAGATCGCCGCCGCGCAAGACAGAGCGGGATTTTGGGAGGTCGTGGATCGCGAGGTCAAAAACGGCGATCAAATCAACCTGGATTACAGCGGTTCGATCGACGGCGTTAAATTCGACGGCGGAACGGCTGAAAAACAAGATCTCGTTATCGGAAGCGGAAGCTTTATCCCCGGATTCGAAGATCAGCTCGTCGGCGCGAAAGCGGGAGAGGAGAGAGACGTTAAGGTTACTTTCCCCGAAGATTACGGCGCAAAAGATCTTGCGGGAAAGGAAGCCGTCTTCGCTTGCAAAGTAAATGCGGTCAAAGAAAAGAAAGTTCCCGATCTTGACGATGATTTTGCGAAAGACGTCAGCGAATTCGATACTTTGGAAGCGTACAAAGCGGATATTCGCAAAAAGGCGGAAGAACGCGAGACCAAAAATGCGGAAATCGCAACTTCCAACCGCATCGTGGAAGCTTTGATCAAAAACAATCCGATCGCGCTTTCCGAAGCGTTGATCGACCAAAGAGCCGCAACGATGCTTTCCGATATGCGCCGCAATATGGAGAGTCAAGGTATTCCTTTCGCCACCTATCTTTCTTACATCGGAAAAACCGAGCAGGATATGATCGAAGGGTACAAAGCGGAAGCGAAGGATCGCGAATTGACCCGTTTCATTATGAACTATATCGTGGAGAAAGAGAATATACAAGTTACGCAGGCGGATTTCGAAGCCGCGCTTGAAGTCAGAGCGGCGTCCGCGGGAAAGAAGACGGGCGATTACCGGAGAAATATGAAGCAAGAAGAAGCGGATTATATTCTGAACACCTTGATGACGGATAAGATCATCAAATTCCTTTCCGAACATAACGACATCAAGTAATAAAATCCGTAAATCGGACAATAACTTAACTTGTTAAAGGAGACAGATATGGAAAAGAAAACGATCAAAAACATTATTCCATACGTCATCGACCAAACCAATCGAGGCGAACGTCAGTACGATATTTATTCTCGTCTTTTGGAAGATAGGATCATCTTCCTTTCGGGCGCGATCGATTCCGATACGGCGAACAGCATTATCGCCCAAATGATTTATCTCGAGGCGAAGGATCCTTCAAAAGATATTTGTTTGTATATCAACAGCCCGGGCGGAAGCGTTTCCGACGGGCTTGCGATCTACGATACGATGAACTATATCAAATGCGATGTGAATACTATTTGTATAGGCAACGCGATGAGTATGGGCGCGCTTTTGCTTTCTGCCGGAACGAAGGGGAAGAGATATGCGTTACCGAACGCGGATATAATGATCCATCAAGTTCTCGTTTCGGGCGGGATCAGCGGTCAAGCCACCGACGTTGCGATCTATACCGATCATCTTTTAAGAACGAAAGAAAAACTCAATCGCATTTTGAGCGAGCGCACGGGTCAACCCTATGAAAAAGTCTGTCAGGACACCGAGAGGGATAACTTTATGAGCGCGGAAGAAGCTCTTTCCTACGGTTTGATCGACAAAATTTATTATAACAGATAATTTCCGCGTAATCTAAAACAGGAGACTGAATTCAGTGAAGATTGAAGAGGGAAACAGATGCTCTTTTTGCGGCAGGACGGATAAAGACGTCAAAAGAATGATCGGAAGCGAAAGCGGCGCTTATATATGCGACGAATGTATTCGTTTGTGTTCCGATATTTTGTCGTCCGAAAAGACTCTTGAACCTGTCAAAGAGGGAGAAAAACTGCCCACTCCGAAAGAAATCAAAGAAAAGCTGGACGAATATATCGTCGGACAAGATGACGCGAAAAAAACGCTTTCCGTCGCCGTGTACAATCACTATAAGAGGATCGATAAGAAAATGGACGATTCGGACGGCGTTGTTCTCGAAAAAAGTAACGTTCTTTTGTTAGGACCGACCGGAAGCGGCAAAACGCTTCTTGCCAAAACGCTTGCGGGGATCTTAAAAGTTCCTTTCGCCGTAGCCGACGCAACGACTTTGACAGAGGCGGGCTACGTGGGCGACGACGTGGAAAATATCCTTTTGAAGTTGATCCAAGCGGCGAATTACGACGTAAAACTCGCGGAACGCGGCATCGTGTATATCGACGAGATCGATAAAATCGCCCGTAAGGGCGAGAATGTCAGCATAACGCGTGACGTTAGCGGAGAAGGTGTGCAACAAGCGCTTCTTAAAATCATCGAAAGCACGGTTGCGAGCGTCCCTCCACAAGGCGGAAGAAAACATCCGCAGCAGGAATGCATTCAAATCGATACGACGAACATTCTTTTCATTTGCGGCGGCGCCTTTGTCGGCTTGGATAAAATCGTGGAAAAGAGAAAAGACACTTCCGCTCTCGGATTCGGCGCAAGCGTTTCCGTTAAATCCGAACATAGCTATTCCGAAATGATAAAGGACGTTCAGCCTGACGATCTTATCAAATTCGGTTTGATTCCGGAATTTGTCGGAAGAGTGCCGATCGTTGTCGGGCTCAACGCGCTCGACGAAGAGGCGCTCGTTAAAATCTTAACGGAACCGAAAAACGCCCTTACGAAACAATATAAAAAACTCTTTGCATTTGATAACGTCGCTCTTGACTTTGAAGAAGACGCGATCCGCGAGGTAGCAAAACGCGCGATCGAACTGAAAACCGGAGCCAGAGGACTGCGCTGCATTTTGGAAGACGTTATGCTCGGCGTTATGTATGATCTGCCGGGAAAGGCGAATGTGGAAAAGGTCGTCGTAACGTCCGATTCGATCAAGAAAAAAACGCAACCCACCGTTATCTTAAAAGAGTCCGCATAACATACGGAGTACCAATGATGAATGAAACTGTAATGCCGATCGCGGAATCGGACGAGCGCGAAGGTTTTTATCCCGTCCTCGTCGGTTTTAAGAAAGCGATTTTAGCGGATAATGACGTCGCGCTTAATTTGGATAGACGAATGTATGACGAAAAGTACTCGAAAGTTCTTGTTTCGGGTGCTTCTTTCGTTTCAACGGACGATTTGGCGAAAGAAGAATTGATCGGAACGCTCGTTTCCATCCATCGGACTTCACCCAAAGATGAAACGCAGGCTTTATTCGGTCGTTCGCTTACGCGCGTCCATCTTGTGGAAATCGCGTTTTTCGATGACGTACCTTACGCCAAAATTGCGGAATATCCTTACGAAAATGATTGCGACAGAGAGACTGCCGCCGCATACGGCGAAATTATAACGGCAGGTATAAAGAAACTTGCGACTTCGCAAGACGCGGAAAAGATATACAGAGATCTTCCTCCGTTTGACGAAATGAACGCGGATCGTTGGATCAATATGTTCGGCGCCGCTTTTCATGCGCTCGATACGAACGATATTTTTTATGCAAAACGCACGAGCGAAAGAATGGAAAGCGTTGCTGTTGCCATCGGCGTCCAGCTCGATCATGAAAAATTGCGCGATGAGATCGAACGAAAGGTTCAGGAGAATATCGATAAAAGCCAAAGAGAGTATTATCTCCGTGAAGAACTGAAAGTTATCAACGAAGAACTGTACGGCGGAGACGACGAAAACGAAAAATATACTCGTTTGATCGAGGAGCTGAATGCTTCCGAAGAGGTAAAGGACAAACTCAAAAAAGAGTTGAACAAAATGATCTCTCTTCAAACGGGAAGTCCGGAGAGTTTCGTTTGTAAAAATTATATCGACACAGTTTTGGCTTTGCCTTGGGGTAAATACAGCGAAGAAAACCTTGATATCGCGCGCGCTCGCGAAATTTTGGACGAAGACCATTACGGCATCGAAGACGTAAAGCAAAGAATCCTCGAATATCTCGCGGTGCATGCGATCGGAAAAGGGAACGTTCGTAATATACTGTGTTTCGTAGGTCCTCCCGGCGTCGGTAAGACATCCGTCGCTAAATCGATTGCGCGCGCTCTCGGCAGAGAATATGTTCGCGCAAGTCTCGGCGGCGTTCACGACGAAGCGGAGATCCGCGGCCATCGGAGAACGTACATAGGTTCGATGCCCGGTCGCATTATAGCCGGGATCAAAAACGCGGGAACTTCCAATCCCGTATTCTTGTTAGATGAAATAGACAAGCTTGGCGCGGATTATAAAGGCGATCCTTCAAACGCACTTTTGGAAGTTCTCGATCCCGAGCAGAACGCAACGTTTCAAGATCATTACATTGATTTACCGTTTGATTTATCCAAGGTTATGTTTATAACGACGGCAAACAGCCTCTCCACGATGTCAAGACCGCTTCTTGACCGAATGGAGATCATCGAACTCGGAAGCTATACTCTCGAAGAGAAGATCAAGATCGCCGAAAAGTTTCTTTTGCCGAAAGCATTGAAAACGCTCGGAATGCAGGAGAGCGCCGTAACGATTTCGGAAGACGCAGTTTCTCTTATGATCTCTCGCTATACAATGGAAGCCGGGGTTCGAAAATTGGAGCAGTTGATCGGAAAGATCCTTCGCAAAGCTGCCGTTAAGCTCATTGAGGGTGAAAAGAGTATAGTCGTTTCGAGTAATGAACTCGAAGACTATCTCGGAATACCCAGATTTGCCGAAGAA
>DGWX01000054.1 GCA_002395405.1 Christensenella sp. UBA4247 | reverse complement strand
TTCCCCGGCCCCGGCCTCGGCGTAAGATGCGTGGGCGCGATCACGAGAGAAAGGCTCGAAGTCGTTCGTGAAGCGGACGCGATCCTCAGAGAGGAATTCGCGGCGAACGGACTCCAAGGCAAAGTTTGGCAATACTTTACCGTCGTTCCCGATTTCAAGAGCGTCGGCGTAAACGAGAAAGGCGAAAGGACGGAAGGCTATCTCGTCGTTCTTCGCGCGATCAACACCAAGGACGCGATGACCGCAACCGTGGCGGACATTCCCTTCTCTCTCCTCTCCCATATCACCGATCGCATTACGCACGAAGTTCCCGGCGTAAACCGCGTTGCTTTCGACTTGACCCCGAAGCCCACCGGCACGATCGAATGGGAATGATCGAAGCCACAGAATAAAAACGATTCGGCGCGAACGCATTAAAAAAACGTCCGCGCCGTTTTTTCGAAATAAACAGTTCCGTATCATAAAAATCCACACGCCGCGGCATGTGGATTTTTATTCTCGGATCGAAAAAAAGATCATCGAACTTCGATCGTTCGCGCCTCCCCCGCCAAAAAGCTTTCTTCTACCGCAAGCGTTTTATCGGCGCAATAGATCTTAATCGAATACTTACGCGTAACGTCGCTGCTATTCTCCGCGTAAACGCAAAAGCCATCGCTCGTTTTTTTACAAGAGAAACGGTTCGTAACGGTTTCTCCTTCGCGAAGCGTCAATTCGGCGTACAAGTCTGCGTACAGTTCGACAGTCAGTTCTTCGGGGATCTCTTCCGTCAGGCTCAACCGATCCGTTTGATATGCCACGCCGCCACCGACCTTAACGAACATCGGAAGCCCTTCTTTTTTAAACATCGGAGTCTCGCATTCGATCGTTTGATCGCCGGAAAAACGCTTTTTTGTCCAAATATCCACCCACTCTCCTTCGGGAAGATAGACTTTGCGAGTAAGCGCGTCTTTCTCCGTTACGGGCGCAACGAGGATATACTCTCCGAGATAGAACTCATCGTCCACCGCGTAAAGTTTGGCGTCTTCCATATGATTATAGAATAGCGGGCGAATGATCGGCTCGCCGCTTTCCGAGCCGTGTATGGCATACGAGTACACCGTGGGGATCAATCTATATCGATACTTCAAGCAATCCAAATACAATTCTCTCGTTTCTTTCGGGCAGTTCCATGGCCATTTTGCACTTGAATTTTCGCCGTTATGCATTCTCGGCATCGGGCAAAAGATCAAACTTTGGCAGAAGCGCCTTGCAATGTTATTGATCTCGAATTGCATTTCATCCGGCGGCGTTTCCACCCCCGCTCCTCGCATAAATCCGCCGAGATCGTAACCGCAAAGGGTAAACCCTGCCATACCGGCGTTTATGATATACCAAATATCTTCCTTAAAGCGATGAATTCCGAATTGCGTGTCACCCGCCCAAGGCAAAGCATAACGCTGACTGCCAATGCCGCCGCCGCGAGACAAAGCCATATGATTTCGAACGCCGTTTTCCGCCATGATCTCGGAGATCACTCGATTCCACATCGCACCGAACAGGTTCCTCGAAGGGATCCCCGGTAAGATCTCGCCGCTGACGCGATCGGAGTGATCCGTCCACCATTCCGTGACTCCGTCCTTTATACGAGGAAGCAAGAACGTTTTATAATATTCGACCCCTCGCTCCGTCGCCACGTCCGGAACCGTTTCGGTTTTGACCTGACGAAGCAGTCCTTGCGCGATCGCCGGGATCGCCGTTGAAGGCTTAAACGCGCAGGAATTGATATGCAAAACCGTTTTGATATTCTCTTTTTTCAGCTTCCGGATCATTCCGGGGCCGTCGCCGAAATCGGGGTGCCAATTATAGTCGTCCGAAGGATAGCCCCAGCCCGAAGCGTAATCTTTTATAAAATTTACGCCGCCGCGCCAAGGTCCGTCGATCACAATGGCGTCGCAGGGATATCCTTCGCGCCGCATACGAGACGTATCGTCGATCGCGCCTTGCGCTCGTTCAAAACTCAAACTACTGCACCAATATCCCATCAACCATTTTTGAGGGAATTGGTTCGTTCCCACGATCTTCGCGTAACTTTTCGTGATCTCCGAAGTGTTTCCGCAAAAAACGAAAATATCGTAGTCTCCGCCGGGCGCGCTCAAAAACCATTCGTTCGGAAGGGTTTTCGCCATGTCAAAGTAAACGTGCGGCCAAGGATTATTAAAGAAGAATCCATAGCCGGCCGAACTGATGAAATAAGGAATGGGAAAGCCTCCGTAATCGCCGACTTTCGCGCCGCCTTTCTCCGCGAAAATGTCCGCGGATTCGCCCGTTCTGTCCACCTTGAAAATACGTGCGCCGAAGCCGGAATAACGTTCGTTTCCGATGCGTTCGAACTCGGTATAACTTCTCATTCCCGAATACTCCGCCGCCTCATTCGAGAATCTTGCACCGCCGTTTTTGGTTTTCAATAGGGTCTTTCCCTCCGCCGAGCGGAATTCGAACTCGTTCGATTTCATATCAAACGATAAGGTCAATCGATCGTTCGAGAAAGTAATCACCCCATTTTCGAGTTTGTAGTCGAAAGGGAGAGCTTCCCAATCCGTTCGGATCAGTCCGAGGCGCTCCGTAACCGTCCGATCCAAGGTCTCGCCGGGTTTGGTCAGCCTAAGACGAAGGGTATTATTAAAACAATTCTCGATGATGATCGCTCTGCCGGAAGCCGTAATTACAATAACGCCTTTTTCTCCCTTATATTCTCCTTTCAGCGTAAGCTCCGGGGAGAGATAATCGTCCGTTTCGAGAATCGTTTCGACGTATTCCGAGTCGTACAGCGCGTCGGGATGGATGGATAACCGTTTTTTCATTGATTTGCTCCTTATCTTGACGTTATGAAATCGGAAGTATTATAAACCCGAAGCGCGCGATAAGTCAATTCGTATTATCATTTCCTTTTCTCTTCGCCGCAGCTTAGTCCCCGCGTCTTTTTTTATTGACACGATCCGCCGCAAACTATATAATATCAAGCGACGAAATTTCGAAAAAACGCATTCTTTCGAAAAACCTTGCCTAACGGCACGCGAAAAAAGTGGAGGTCAGTTTCAATGAAACCCGAAAACGCACATTTCAAGCCGCTTTCTTATTACCGCGAAAACGAATGCAAAACGACAAGCGACGTTTTGGATTTTGCGAGATGTTTGGAAGACACGGCTTTCCCTGTTCTTACAAGTTATTACGGTTGGGACGGCAGCGAAGAAGAGCCCCTTCCCTCTCCGGAAAAGATGCGCTCTTTCCCACTCTTCGACCCCACGGTCAAGGATCCGAAGAATATGAAAACGGGCTGGATGATGGCGGATCTTTCTCTGCCGTATATCAGCAAATTTTTCGATCGAAAAGATTTCGGTAATTACGGTTTTACCTACTACACGGAGCTCGATCTCGATATTTATTGCGACGATCACCCCGTTGAGCTTTACACCTATATGGGCGGACATTTCGATCTCGGCGCCTCGCCGGACGGAAAAGATCACAGCGTGTTCGTTCGCATAGACAGCCCGAACAAAAACCCCGTTTCCGATCTTACGACGCGTTACTATCTCAAAGGATTGAAAGACGCGAATGAAAAAATCGCGAATCTCGCGCGCTCCCTTCGCGCGGGTTGCCATCTCATGGCAAAGTCCAACAGGCGCGAAAACCTGTATGTGCAAGGCGAAGTGGATATAAACAAATCCAAACTGACGGAAGAAGAAAGAAGCGCGTTCTCCGATTGTCTTATAAAAACGGCGAACTTTGCCCGCGCCGCTCTTTTGAACGACACGATCTTGGACGAGATCGAACCGGCGCTCGAAATGCTGAAACCGGTCGCGGATTACGCGAAGAGATTTACCCTCTATTTCATGGGGCACTCGCATATCGACCTTGCTTGGAAATGGAGATATCCCGAAACCATCGAATGTATGAAAGGAACCTTCGAAACCCAGCTGCAACTGATGGAAAGGAACCCCGAGTACGTGTACGTCGAAACCTCGTCCGTCCTTTGGCGCGATATGAAGGAAAAATATCCCGAGTTTTGGAAGAAGATCAAAGCCGCCGTGGATCGCGGTCAGTTCGAACCGCAAGGCGGAATGTGGTGCGAAACGGACGGGCAATGCGTGGGTGAAGAAAGCTGGTTCCGTCAGCTTGAAAACGGGCGCAGAGCTTCCCTTGCCACTTGCGGGAAAACGGCGACTTGCGCGGTGAATATCGACGCGTTCGGATTTAATGCCGGGCTTCCGAAGATCTTAAAGAAAGCGGGACTGAATTATTTCGTTACGCAAAAACTGCGCTACAACGAATACAATCTCTTCCCTTATATCCATTTTTGGTGGGAAGGAGACGACGGAAGCAAGATCCTGACCTTACACGAATATCCCGGACACTCCAACCACATCGAGATCGACGAGCTTTCCAAGATCGTGCGCATCCATCATATGACGGACGGCTTCTATCATATCCCCATTCTTTGGGGCTACGGCAATCACGGCGGCGGTCCCCTCCCCGTTATGATGGACAGGCTCGACGAGCTGAAAAAGCAAACCGTGTTTCCGAATATCAAATTCTGCGGTATGACGGAATTCTATAACGTTTTAACTTCTACCGAAGATCTTTCCACTCTCCCGACGGTCAAGAACGAGCTTTTCTTGGAAACCCATCAAAAAACCTTTACCGTTCAGGCAAAGACCAAGTATTTGAACCGCGAATGCGAGCGCGCGCTTTTGAACGCGGAAAGTTTGCAGGCGGCAACGGGTCAGTATTACGACCTTACGAAAGCGTGGGAGAAAGAGCTTTTCGCGCAATTCCACGATATCCTTGCCGGAACGTCGATGCTGAAAGTTTATCTCGATCTTTACGAGGACTTCGACGAGGCCTTCGCCCTCATCGCCGCCGCCAACGGAGAAGTTTCGAAAAAAGCGCTGGGGCTCGGCGACGCGATCTATCTTTATAATCCCGTTTCGGTTTCGGCGAATATCCCCGTCGTAATCGACGCGGCGCCCGAGAAAAACGCAGGTTACGTCTCGGATACGCTCGGAAACAAATACCCCTATCAAAAAACGTACGACGGCAAAACCGCGATCTACTTAGATAACGTTAAGCCCTATTCTTTTACCAAACTGACCTTTACGGACGGAGAACCTGAAAATGCGGTTTCCGTTTGCGGGAACAAGATCGAAAACGGCGCTTTGAAAGTAACGTTCGACGCAAAAAAGGGCGCGATCACTTCCCTTCTTTACGACGGAAAAGAATTCTCGGGCGGTCAGATCGGAAACTTTAAGATTTTGGAAGATACGAAGAGCCGCGATTACGACTCTTGGAACTTCGGCTTGACCGGAAAAGAATGGGACGCAAAGTGCTTTGACTTCGAAGTGATCGAGCAAGGCCCGATCCGCGCCGTCGTCAGAGCGAAATATTCCTTCGGCATTTGGACGGAGAAAAAACCGTATTACGGAACCTACCTCTGGCATACCCCTGCGATCGACTTCCCGACCAGCTTCTTAACGCAGGACTTCATCTTCTATAAAAACGATCCGATGATCCGTTGCGTACTCTTCGCCGATTGGTGGGAGAACGGCAAAGATCTCAAACTCTCGGCGGAGACCAACGTCCAAAACCCGCGCGCGTTCTATAAAGTTCCCTTCGGCAGACTCGAACGCCCGGTCAAGAGAGACACCCCTTACGAAAAAGCGAGATTCGAAGTACCCGCGCTCACGTACGGCGACCTCGAAGGAGAAGACGGATACTCTTTCGCTCTTTTGAACCGTTCCAAACACGGTTACGACGCTTTAAACAGCAGAATTCGACTGACGCTTCTTACCTCGCCTTACGGCGCGGATTTCGCGAAAGTTCCCGATTCCACCGCAGACAGAGGCAAGCACCTGATCGAGTACGCATTCTTACCGCATAAGGCGGGTGACGATCTCGAAAACGTCGCGCTCGCTTACGAAAGAGGATCGATGCTCTTCGAGGGAAGCGCTTCTCCCTCCGTTCCTCTCGGCGAATCCCTCCTCGACGCGTCGAACGAGAACGAAACCGTTACGAGCGTTCGCCTTTTACCGAACGGAAAACGATTTTACCGGACCCTCGGAAAAGACGGAAAGCTCGGCGAAAAAATTAAATAATTTCCCCATTGACGAAGAGCGGCAAGATCCGCCGCCCTTCTCACCCCGAAAAAGCAATTACAATAAAAATCCACCGGTGCACCCGGTGGTTTTTCATATAACGGGTAAAACCCTCCTTCATAGGCGGCACGAAATCGTGCTGTAGCCTAACTTGCCTATCGCGAATCGAGACTACTTCTTGAACGGATCGGTTATTTCAAATACCGTCATCTGTTCCATTTCTTTATCTTCTTTTAACTGATTCGCGATGTATTCCGCTATCGCTTTTTTGTTCTTTCCTACGGTATCTACGTAATACCCTCTACACCAAAATTCCCTGTTCCTGTTTTTGAACTTCATGTTCGCGTATTTCTGGTATATTAGGATGCTGCTTTTCCCTTTTAAGTACCCCATAAATCCGCTCACACTGAGTTTGGGTGGTATTGAAACCAACATGTGTAC
>DGWX01000039.1 GCA_002395405.1 Christensenella sp. UBA4247 | reverse complement strand
GAGTTGCCACCCTTTCTCGGGCTGCCCGATAATATCAAAACTTTTTTCATTTTTTCCTCCTTTTGAAACCTGCCGAAAGCGGCGGAAGCGCCTTTTACGCCTCGAAATTCGGGCGCCACGCGGCGAACTGTTCGAGCTGTGCGTCCGTTCTGTGATAGTAGCGTTTCCCGCAATTCAGCTTTGCGATCTCGCTCATTTCTTCCTTCGTCAGCGAGAAATCCGAAATATCGAAATTATCCGCGATGTGCTTGGGATTTTTGCTTCCCGGGATCGCGATAAAACCCATATCCACGTGCCATCTCAAACAAATTTGAGCGGAAGTTTTGCCGTATTTTTCCCCGAGTTTTTTGAAGATCGGCTCTTCGATCAAAGCGCGGTCTCCGTGTCCGAGAGGATACCAGCTCATGAGTTTCATATCGAATCGATCCAACGTCTTACGCAATTCTTCCTGCGGGAAGTAGGGATGCGCTTCCACTTGAATGACCGCGGGAAGGATCTCGCAGCTTACGAGAACGTCCTCGATAAAAGCTCCCTCGAAATTGGAAATGCCGATCGCCTTGATCTTTCCTTCCCGATAGGCTTTTTCGAGATTGCGATACGCGTGCATATAATTTTTGCAAGGCTGGTGCAAAAACAGCAAGTCGATATAATCCGTTCCGAGGCGCGCCAAGGTTTCATCGATCGCGCCGTCGTTTAGATACTCGCTCGGCCAAATTTTGGTGGAAAGAAAGATTTCTTCGCGCGGTACACCGCTGTCCTTCATCGCTCTGCCGACCGCTTTTTCGTTTACGTATGCGTTTGCCGTATCGATCAACCGATAACCGAGTTTCAGGGCTTCTCTGACCGAGTCGTAAGCTTCGCTCGGAGAAAGCATAAAGGTTCCGATCCCAACGGAGGGGATTTCGATCCTATTATTCAGTTTCATTCTCGTTTTCTCCTTCTTTATTTGTTTACTTCCGAAAGTGCGTCGTACGCTTCGTCCGACACTTTTTCGCACCATTCCGTATAGGTTTCCGTTCCCGGGATCTCCTGCGCAACGTGCTGAAACCAACAGTCCTTCGCCGCGCCGTGCCAATGTTTAACGTTTGCGGGAATGGCAACCACGTCGCCGACTTTTAGGGCGCGAGGGGGTTTCCCTTCTTCCTGATACCAACCTTCGCCCGCGATAACGATCAACATTTGCCCTCCGCCCGTTTTGGCGTGATGAACGTGCCAATTATTCCGACAGGCAGGCTCGAAGGTTACGTTAAAAGTCGGGATCGCCCCTAAACTCAGCGGTGCAAGATAACTTTGACCGACGAAATACTGCGCGTACTCGTCGTTTTTCTTCCCGAGCGGGAATGCGGATAATTCTTTTTTCATCTTATACCACCCAATTCTTTACTTGTTTTTTCGCGAATTCCGAACGAACGGAGCTTCCTTGGATCGCAAGCCCCTTTCTGACCGTCGCTCCCGAACATTTCGCTTTCAGAACGCGCTCGACGTTCGCGATCCCGCTTCCTTCGTGCGTCGCGAAGGGCAAAACGATCTTTCCCTTAAAATCCAATCGATCGAGTTCGGTATAGACCTCGTAAGGCAGTTCGCCCCAGTAGATCGGTCCGCCGATATAGATCACGTCGTAAGAGGAAATATCGTCGAGATAGGTTTTGAGCGCGGGGCGCGCGTTTTGCCTTTGATACGCCATCGCTTCTTCCGTACAAGTCATATAATCTTCGGAATAAGGGCGAAGAGGATCGCACTTAAAGAGGTCCGCACCCGTAAATTCCCGAATGTATTCGGCAACGACTTCCGTGTTCCCTTTTTCCACGTACCCGACCGCGTAATTGTTTCCCGGACGGGAAAAATAAATAACCAAGCTTTTCATTGTTTTTCTCCTTTTATCCTTCGTTTTCCGTTTTTCCCCAAACCTCTTTCGCAATTCGAAACGCCGCCCAAGCCTTCGGCCAACCCGCGTAAAAAGCGACATGCGTTAAAACCGAAGCGATCTCCGCTTTCGAAACGCCGTTTTTCTTTGCGTTCGACAAATGATAAGCAAGCGACGAATCGGTAATTCCGGAGGAAACGAGCGCCACCACCGTTACGATACACTTCGTTTTAACGGAAATCGCCTCATCGTTCCACTGTTCACCGAATAAAACGTCGTCGTTAAAATGCGCGAAAAGAGGCGCAAATTCTCCGAGCGCGTCCCGTCCTGCCGTTTGTTTGATCTTTTTCTCTTCCATATCTGACTCCTCTTGAACGGATATTTCCTTCCGTCTGTCTTTACAATAACACTTTTTAATAAAAAATACTGTATCAAAATATTTATATATGATAGAATATTTTTATGAATACAAAAGAAATGGTATCTTTGATCGAACTTGCGAAAAGCCTCTCCTTTCGAGAAACGGCGGAGCGGCTGTATATGAGTCAACCCGCGCTCTCTTATCAAATCGCCTGCCTCGAAAAAGAAATCGGCTTTTTCATTTTCGAACGAAACGGAAAAAGCGTTTCGCTGACGCCGGCGGGAAGAACTTTCATCCGAGAGATCGAAGAAATATACAAGCGGTTGAACGAAGCGATCGAGCGGGGGCAAAATTTTGCCTTTCATTACGAAAAAGAAATACGAATCGGGCTTCCTCGCAGATCCTATTTCCCTCGCCTTCCTTCCGCCATCGAAAAGCTGAATAAGACGCGGCCGGAAGTATCCGTCGTTCCGATCTTTTCCCAAAATAACATCGTGGAATCCTTTCTGAAAGGAGACCTCGATCTGATCGTGGGAGACGAAGAAGATTTTCGCGGGATCAGAGGCGCGAAAAGCGTTTTTTTGTATGACTGCCCGATCCGATTGCTTACAAGAAAAGAGGACGTATTGACCCGCCTACCCATCGTAAAAAAGGAAAACATCGTGGGGCGAACGTTGCTCGTGGGATCCGCATCCAGAAAAAATTTGCAAAAATTGCAAAACGAACTTGTAAAAGAAGGGCTCGTTCGAACGATGAACAGCGATTCTCACGATACGAGTCTGACCCTCGTTGCGGCCGGCAAGGCGATCTGCTTATCCCCCGCCTTTTATCAAGCGGAAGGGGGAGATTGCGCTTTTCTCCCCTTTGATACAAGCGCCTCGATCCGCATCGTTGCCATAACGAAAAAAGAAGAGCTGCGCCCCGAAGTTTTGCTCTTCCTATCCAAATTAAAAGAAGTCGTTCAATAGAATTCTCGGAGAGCCGATCGCCCGCTCCCTTCCTTTCCCACCGGCAAGTACGTTCCTTCGAAGCCTTGCTTTTCAAGCTTATTCAAAGTGTGCAGCACGGCGTGGTGTTCGAACGCCGTCGTTATGATATTCTTTTTCCCTTTTCTTTCGCCGATCCTCGCGGCGGAAAGGACCTTCGTAAAAAAATTCCCTTTTCCCGCCCGAACGCAAGGAAAAGGGAATATCTCGTTTTTGTATTTCAAAAAACCGTTTATTTGGTTTCGTTCCAAACCGTAACGCGGCTGCGAAACTTCGTCCAATGCTTACCGCAGGAAGCGTAATCGGTAAAAAGAAACGAGCGGTTTTTCGCATGGATCTTGATACGCACGCGCTCGCCCTCGCGAAGCGGCAGTTTTTCGTACGTTACGCCTTCCGAGGGAATCGAAAGCTTGCGTGGCGCAAACGGGCATTCCTTTCCTTCGTCGCGCGCAAGGGTAAAAGGTCCGTAACGAAACGCGACCTTTCCGCCGTTTTCTTCAACCAAGAGCGCCGGATTCAGCGAAATTCGGATCTCGTCGCCTTCTTTCCAGACCCTACGCAGAGAAAAGAACCCGCTTTCGGGGATCGACGCTTCGCCGAACGCGCGAACGGTCGGCAAAACGCTCCAAGAGGGAATCCGCAACCCGAGCGCAAGTTCGACCGGAGCTTCCGCGCGGCAAACGATCTTGATCTCACCGAGCGCGAGATCGCCCGTGATCTCGAAAACCGCCTTTTCACCGCGCTCGGAAAGGTACTCGATCGCGCCTTCCTGATAAAAGAGGATCGACAATCCGTCCGCCGTTCGCATCGCCGAAGACAAGGGGAAAAGCGCCGTTCCCGCGGCGCCGATGCAAGCGCAGCAACCGTAATATCCGCCTTCGGAAAAGCGCTTGAAACCGCCGATCCCGATGCCGCGCCGCGCCGAAACGAGGGGCGAATAGCTATCGAACGGAACGCCTTCGAGGAAGCGTTTTTCCTCTTTGCAGTACTGTTTGTTACCATACAGATTCACGCTTCCGTAAAGGGCGTTCAGCGCGGAGATCTCGATCTCGTCCGCATAACGCGCCTTGCCGGTCAGGCGAAGCAATCTTTCGGAGAAACGCATCCAAGTTACGGTAACGCAGGTTTCCTGCATAATATAGTATTTCTTACGCTTTTTCGTTTGCGTGATCGCGGCGTGATCGAAGTGCTCGTCTCGGCATCCGGCGGAGCCGATCGCCGTGATCTCGTTCTCGCGGACGAGCTCCCAAAACCGTTCGGCAAGCGCAACGTACTCCGCCTTCCCCGTTGCTTCCCCGTAAGCGAGCACGCCCTCGATATAAGAGATCGTTTCGTAGGCTTTCGTCGTCGGGAGATCGACGGGCGGCGTTCCGAGTTCGATCGCATCCAAAACGTTCCCATTTTTGCAACCGCCTTTTCGGACGAGATATTCCGCGAAAGCGAGATATCGATCATACCCCGTTTTTTTATAGAGTTCGACGATGGGCTCCAAGATCGAAGAAGAATTGATGCCGCCGTACATGGCGGAAGTATCGGTGATCGACGTTTTTCCCTCTCCCACGCGCTCCAAAATCGCGTCCGCATGGCGAACGAGCGCGGACAAGATCTTCTCTTTGAGTTCTTCGCTCTTGCAAATATCGTAAAAATACAAACAGCCGACGAGGACGTACTTTCTTACCCACAGATCCCAGCCGCAAAGGTCGTGCGCCGCCGGATACGTTGCGATACGTCCTTCTTCGTCCGCTACGGACAAAAGGTCAAGAATCGCCCCTTCCAGCACCTTATATAAATCCTCGCTTGGGCGATAGCGATACGTCAGCGCCGCGCCGCGCATCATCTTGCCGAAATACTCGCCGCGCCAACCGTTGTCGAAAACGTCCTCGCGCGTTTTGAAAACGCGAACGAATTTTTTCCACAGTTCGGGATCGGAGATTTGCTTCTCCGTTATAAATCGGACGTACGCGTCCGCGGCGCTTTCATAGTTTTGGGCGCCGTTCGCAAGATAGGAAAACACGTTTTTCATATCAGTCACATTCCCCCGTTACCCCTGTTTTTCATACACGATAAGATAAGCTTTTTTCTTTTCCGATCGAACGGAAAAGCCTTTTTTCATCAGGTCTTCTCCGCGCTTTGCCGCGATCTCGCCTCCTTCGACGAAAGACACCTTGTACGACGCCTCTAAGGAAAGCCCGTTCGGTTTTATCGCGTTCGCTTTGCCTTTCCCCGTTCGGTCAAACGCAACGATCACGCCCTTTTCTTCCGATCCGAACTGCATCGCAACGAACGAAGAACGCGGCGCGCAAGGCGTCAGCGGATAATAGTTCCGCGCGAAATACTCTTTTACTTTTTCGTAGTCGCGAATAAACGAAACGTACGCCTCCGGGTGATCGAAAAGGATATCCGCGTAACAATTCACACACGCGCCGATCACCGAGCGAAGCTCGTACTCGTTCGCCGCGGAGGGATTCGCCGTGGAGGAATACGGAAGCCAGAAGCTCAAACCGTAGGTTTCGTACTGCGCCGCCTCGGAAAGGTCTTTCTTGTCCGTAAAGCAGGCGTAATCGCTTCGCCAAAGGGGAATCGAACGGCGACACGTTTCGAGGTCGATACGCCTGCCGCCCGAAGCGCAGTTATCGATCAAAAGCCCGGGGATCTCCTCCCTTAAAGCGTCCAAAAACGCATACTCGCCCGTAACGTACAAATTCTCCGCAAAACCTTTTCTTCCGCCGTACAGTTCCTTATCCGCTTTCTCCCAGTACGCTTTCGGTTCGATATTATAGTCCTGCCGATAATAAGCGACGCCGTTTTCTTTCAAGGACGCGACGATCTTGTTTTTGATATATTCCCTTGCTTCGCCATCCCCCATATGCAACAGGCAGTTCTCTCCGCCCACGGAAATCAGCCATTCGTCCGTTTTATTCTTCGCTTTGATCTCTTTATAGAGATCGGACGACTTCGAAACGCGTTCCGGCTCGTACCACAAAAGCATTCCCACGCCGTTTTCGCCGAGATAATTGCTGACGGCGCCGAGTCCGTTCGGGTATTTTTCGGGATCCGCCGTCCAGTTTCCGACTGCGTTTCGCCAATCCGACCCTCCTTTCAGGTCGTACCAAGCCGCGTCGTACCAAGCGTAATCAAGGGTATCCGAAAGCCCGAGTTCTTGGAGCTTTTCAACGTAGGAATGCGTGCCGCTTTCGTTCGCACGGCTCGTATCGTCCTGCCCCGCCGCGCCCGCGAACAACAGAAAACTGCTTTCCCGATAGCCTTCTCCCAAACCTCTTTTGATATCGTTTCGGAAATTATTAAAGCCTTTCAGCGGCGTTCCGCCGGAATACAGAGAAAGGGAAACGAGAGGCGTTCTGATCGTTTCTCCTTTTTCGATCGCCCCGCGGAGTTCGCTTTGAGAAACTTTCACGCGAACGTTCTTTCCCGAAGAAAAAGCCGCCGTCCATTCGCCCGACCAGCCCACGCCGATCGTTGCGCCCTTTCCTTCGCCGAACAAGTTGAAGAACGGAAGATACAGTTCGGAAGATCTTCCATCCGCCGTATCGAAAACGTAGGTCTTTTTCTTTCTCGAGGGAAGAGAGCGGCGATACAACGCGAAATCGTCCTTCGCCTCGTTGCTGCCGCCGCTGAAATACAGATCGGACGAAGCGATCGGAAGCGGCGCGTTCAGCGCGTACACGTCCGAAAGAACGGAAGACGCGTTTTCGCCTTCATTTGAAAGATACACCGTCCATTCCACGGTGGCGGTTTCCTCGTAATAATAGGCTTCGAGGCGCGCTTTTACCCCTTCGACGCGATGCGTAAACTCACGCACGAGTTTTATATCACCCGAAACGCTTAGAACCTTCTCGGTCGCGTCCTCCCATTCGGAAGCGCTTTCGACGAAACGCTTACCGCCGAGCGAAAAGTCGAACGCAAGTCCGCTTCCGATTTCCCCCTCGAGGCGTTCCGCGAACCAAGCGCGGGAAAGCGCGCGATCTCCGTCGGTCAAAACGAGTTCTTCCGCGCTCGCTCTCTCAAAAGAGATCGCGTCTGAAGAAAACGCTTTAAAAAGTTTCTCTTGCGGCAAAAGCAAACAGGAAAAGATCAAAGAAAGCGCGTAAACGCAAATCGCCGCGAATGCCGTCAGCCACAAAACGTAGGCGCGATCTTTTCGAACGCGGAAATAGATCTGCACGGAAACGCAGGAAACGTAAAAGGACAAAAGCACGACGACGCCGACGATCCGCGCGACGGTTTCGTTTGAAAAAGAAGAAGCGATCCCCTGCGCCGCGAAGAACGCGAGAGAAAAAACACCCGCTCCGATCAAAAAGGGCAAAAGGAGCCACAAAGGTTTTATATCCGGTTGTTTTTGATAAAAGGCAAGCGCAAACATCGCGCCGCACGAAAGGATGAAATCCACGAGAAGAAGGGCGACTTTCCAAGCGCGGTATGCGATCAAAGTGTCACGGACGTAAAAGATCGCGCCGACCGCGATCAAAGCGGAAAACACCGCCTGCGCAACGAGCAAAAACACTTTTGATCCGAAGAACGCGAAAACTTTCTCCTTTCCCATAAAAACATTATAAAACTTAAACGATTGCTTTGTAAAGGCTGTTATTGATTAATAGGCCTTATTTATAGGCGCCTTGTAAAACTCGAATCAACTTCTTTGCGGCCGCCTTATGGCATCGCCTTCCCGGATGCCCCGCCCTGACGTCCGAAAGCGAAACCGCGCTTTTCGTTTCAACGACCGTAACGTTCTTTAAAGCCGATTCTTCCGCGACCTCCTTCGTTAAAGGCAACAGTTCGGGATACTCGAAAAAGCCGCAAAGCAAATAGATCTTCGCGTTCTCGTTCAGCGCTGCGACGCGCTTTACGAAACGCAAAAATTTCTCCTTTACGGCGCTCTTTTCACGCTCTCGAACTTCGCCGAAAAGATCGGATAAATAGGAAAAATCGTTCGTTCCGAGCGTAATGACGACAACGTCCGGCACAAAGGACGAAAAGTTCCACTTTTCCGCGTTTCTGAAAAAATCCACGTGCTCGTATATATCCGGGATCGCCGAATCCGCATACTTCGATTTGTAAATCGGCCAGCCGCCCGCCGCGATCACGTTATAATCCGCGCCGAGCGCTTTCGCCGTTAGGTACGGGAACGCCTTCGTTACATCCTGTTCTTTCGTCTTATACTCCCCGTAGCCGAGAGGCGCGAGCGTTCCGAAGCCCGTCGTTATCGAATCGCCGATAAATTCGATCTTCAAAGCGGCTTTTTCCCGAACGCAAAGAAAGACTCCGTCCGTTTCCGCGCTCGAAACGCCGAAGGAATTGTTCGTGGATTCCGTCAGCTTAACGACTTCGAACGCGTGCTCTCCGTTTTCCGCGCGAACGCGGATCCTCTTTTCCCCTTTCGGAAGCCGAAGCCTGCGCGTTTTCCCGTCCAAAGTCAGGTGAACGTAGGCGTTTCGATCGAAGAGCTCGAAATCGGAAAATACGTCCAAC
>DGWX01000013.1 GCA_002395405.1 Christensenella sp. UBA4247 | reverse complement strand
GCAAGCAATGAATTGCAACCTAACGGTTGCGTGAATTGACCTGTCGGTCATGAATTGCCTTGCGACATGAATTGCGCCTACCGGCACATTGCGGTTGCAATTCAAGTAACGGAGCGGAAAAATGGAAAGCAATATTCTTTCGATCAACAATCGCGCCGAATTTAGGGCGTGGTTGGAAAAACATTCGAAAAGCGAAAAAGAGTGTTGGCTCGTTTTGAAAAGAGGGAAGCCGACCGATCCGACCCTTTTTTATTATTTGGACGCGGTCGAGGAGGCGCTTTGTTTCGGCTGGATCGACAGTACGGTTAAGCTGATCAACGGGCAAAGAATGCAGCGGTTTTCCCCTCGAAAGGAAAACGGTTTGTGGACGGAACTCAATAAAGAACGCGTTCGCAGGTTGGAACGAATGGGGCTTATGACGGACGAAGGGCGCGCCGTTTTCCCCAAGACGGACGTTTTTCGAATGGACAGGGACATTGAAAGCGCGCTGAAAAAAGCAAGGTGCCTCTCTCGATTCCGCTCTTTTCCTCCTTTATATCAAAGGGTAAAAGCGTATAATTTATCTTTTTACAAAAAGCGCGATCCGGACGCTTATCAAAGGATGTTAAATCACCTGATAAAAGAAACGAAAAAGGGAAACCTGTTCGGCGAGTGGAACGATTACGGCAGGTTGACGGACGATCGCTGAAAACGCGGCGTTTCTTTCGGAGAAATGAAAAAGGATATGCAAAAAGAAAAGAAAGAAAAGAGGAAAAGCGATCAAAAAGCCTCGATCGAAGGGATCCGTGAAACGCTTTTTTCGCTTCGTGACGAAGGGTATCGCTCGTTTCAAAGTAAATTGATCCCGACCGTGGATCCGGAGCGAATCATAGGCGTTCGAACGCCGACCCTTCGCTTTTTTGCCAAAACCATTTCGAAAGAGATCGCCTCCGCTTTTTTGCGGGATCTTCCGCATCGCTATTTCGACGAGGATCAGCTCCACGCGTTCCTTCTTTCGGATCGCAAAGAATTTTCCGATTGCCTTTCGGGCGTAAAAGCGTTCTTGCCTTTCGTAAACAATTGGGCTACATGCGATCAGCTTTGCCCCAAGGTTTTTAAGAGGAACAAGGCGGCGCTTCTCCCCGAGATCGAAAAATGGATAGACTCGGAGAAAGAGTACGAACGTCGCTTCGGGATCAAAATGCTGATGGACGGTTTTCTCGAAGAGGATTTCGATCCTTCGTTTCTCGAAAGGGTCGCGCGCGTTCGATCGGAGGCGTACTACGTAAAAATGATGGTTGCCTGGTTTTTTGCCACGGCGCTTGCCAAGCAATACGACGCGACGATCCCGTATATCGAAAATCATTTGCTCGACCCGTGGTGCCACGGCAGAGCCGTTCAAAAAGCGATCGAAAGTTTCCGAATCCCTGAGAAAAAGAAAGAGTATCTTCGCTCGTTGCGCCGAAAATAGAGAGTTTTACCCGCTTTCGAACTCTTGATTGACAAAGCGCGTCCTTTGCGGTTACAATAAAATAAGGTATCGAAATGAAAGAGAAAATCAGATTCAGTATCAATATCGTGATCGTTCTCCTCGTTCTTGCGGGGTGGACTCTTTGCTTCCTGACGGTCGGAGGCGCTCTTTCTTCGTCCGGTTTTGAAAATTTGAAATATTTTACCGTGCTTTCCAATTTGTTCGAGGGCTTGATCTCCCTGCTTTGGATCGTCGTTTGGCTGGTCAATAAAGGAAAGATCGGTCGCTGGCTCGAATGCTTGAAGTACGTTGCCACTTCTGCGGTTTTCGTTACTTTTACCGTCGTTCTCGTTTTCCTCGGCCCGGCTTACGGAATGGGGAATATGTATCGCGGCGCGAATCTGTTCTTCCATTTGCTCGTTCCGATTTTTGCGGTACTCGAAAGCGTCGTTTTATCCGAAACCGATTTTACTTGGCGCGCCAATCTCTTTTGTATGATACCGCCCTTTGCGTACGGCGTAGGATATCTCGTTAATATCCTCGTAAACGGCGTGGGCGTTTGGCCGAACACGAATGATTTTTATGCATTTTTAACTTGGGGCTATCCCGTCGGAATCTTGATATTCGCCTGTATCGTTGCGCTTTCTTTCGTTCTCGGGCTGGCGGTTCGTTTGCTTAGAAAAAATATTGCGGAAGGTTTCAAGCGGGAGAAAAAAGCGGAGAAGAGCAAGTAAGATCGCGCTTTTCGAAAACTCCCGTTCCGGTTTCTTTTGCATGCAGGCGCGCTGCGCCTTTTTTTGTTTTTATGTACCTTCAAAATACAAAAAGCGGAAAATTTCGGATTTTTATTACATAAAAATAAAAGGATTGCCTTTCGGCGTTTGACAAATCGAAAGAAATCGGCTTTAATTATAAATAGGCGATCTTGCGTTTGAAGTCGCCGCTTGAAACGAGTAAATTTTATAAGGAGATATAAAATGAACAAAGCAGATCTGACAAAGTACGGCATTCAGAATATCGGCGAAGTGGTTTACAATCCTTCTTACGACGCGCTTTTCAAAGCGGAAACCGATCCCGCTCTTACGGGTTATGAGAAAGGGCAGGTATCCGAGCTCGGCGCGGTAAACGTTATGACGGGGATTTACACCGGTCGTTCGCCCAAAGATAAATATATCGTAATGGATAAAAACTCCGAAAACACCGTTTGGTGGACGACGGAAGGATATAAGAACGATAACCACCCGATGAGCGAGTCCGTTTGGGCAACCGTTAAAGACATTGCGATCAAGGAACTTTCCGGCAAAGATCTCTTCGTCGTGGACGCATTTTGCGGCGCGAACGCGGATACCCGTATGGCGGTTCGCTTTATCGTGGAAGTCGCTTGGCAGGCTCACTTTATCAAAAATATGTTCATTCAGCCGACCGAGGAAGAGCTGAAAAACTTCAAACCCGACTTTATCGTATATAACGCTTCCAAAGCGAAAGTCGAGAACTTCAAAGAGCTTGGACTCAATTCCGAAACTTGCGTTGCTTTCAATATTACGAGCCGCGAACAGGTCATTATCAATACTTGGTACGGCGGCGAAATGAAGAAAGGTATGTTCTCGATGATGAACTACT
>DGWX01000073.1 GCA_002395405.1 Christensenella sp. UBA4247 | reverse complement strand
AAGTGGTGACCCATCGGAGATTCGAACTCCGGACACCTTGATTAAAAGTCAAGTGCTCTACCGGCTGAGCTAATGGGTCATAATTCGCTGTAACGGAAAAAATAATATCATTATTTCGCTTCCTTGTCAAATAAAAAAACGCCTTAAATTTATCCTTTTCATAAAAATTCTCTAAATTATTAAAAACGTTTGCTTTCTTATAAAAAGCGGTATATAATAACAGGGTCGTTGGAGTATGGTGTAGTGGTAGCACATAGGCCTCTGACTCCTATGGTGTAGGTTCGATTCCTACTACTCCTGCCAAAAAACGAATCGGCGCCGCCGATTCGTTTTTTTTTAAGAAGCTTTTTTCTTCCTTTTTATAATTCCTTTTCCGATCGTTAAAACTAGTGCCGAAAGCGCCGCGATCAAAAACGCGTTCAAAACGATCGAAGCGCGATCTCCCGCAAGGAGAAGAACGAACAGAACGATCCCTCCTGCCGTCAAATTACCCATAGAGAGAGCGAAAAAGGAATCCTTAAATGAAAGCCGCATGATCGCGGCGAGAAGCGCGCCCGCCCATAGTCCTGTCAATGGAAGAGGCAGCGCCACAAAGCAAAAGAGCCCAAGCGTCAGTTTGCTTTTCCTCTCCAAAGAAGACTCGGAAGCTTTTTTTTCGAGTCGTATCGCCTTTTCTTCCAATCTATCCGTTAAAAAGGAAGAAATCTTTCGGATCTTCGGAAAGCGTTCCAAAAGACGAAAAAACTTTGGAAACAGAAAACAAAGAACGGCGGAAAGCGCAAAAGAAGAAGCAAGACAAACCGCATAACTTAAAAGCGGATCCGCCTTATACGCCGCGGCAAGCATCAAACTTCCTTTGATCTCGGTGATCGGAAGAGCCGTCAAAAAGGAGAATAACAAGTATTCGTTTTGTATGATCCCGCTGAAAAAAGAAACGATCGCGTCCGCCATTTTTCCCTCCTGTCTCGGAATTTACTTGCGTTTTTGCGCATTTTACACTAAACTGATTGTATGAAAAAGATTCTCGGCGCACTGAGGCGCGCGGTAACGGATTTTCATATGATCGAAGACGGAGACAAGATCGCCGTAGGCGTTTCGGGCGGCAAAGACAGTCTCGTTCTCTTCGAATCGCTCTATCGCTATTCGAAATTTTCTCCCGAAAAGTTTTCCCTGATCGCGATCAACGTAAACATGGGATTCAAAGAGACATCCGAAGAGCAATTAAAGGCGCTACGCGCCTATTTCCGAGAACGTGAGATCCCGTTTTTCGAAGAAAAGACGGATATTGCCGAGATCATATTCAACGTACGAAAAGAATCCAATCCTTGCAGTCTTTGCTCGAAACTTCGCCGCGGCGCCCTTTGTTCGATCGCGCACCGCGAAGGAGCGAATAAAGTCGCTCTCGGGCATCACGCGGACGACGTTCTCGAAACCTTTCTTTTATCTCTTTCTTACGAAGGAAGGCTTTCCACCCTCTCCCCGAAAAGTTATCTTTCCCGAACGGAAACCACGATCATTCGCCCCCTCCTTTACGCGGACGAAAAAGACATTCGCGGCGTAGCGCGGCGATTTGAGCTACCCGTCGTATTCAACCCATGCCCTGCGGACAAGCATACGAAGCGCGAATATATGAAACAGCTCGTTGAAAAATTGCGCGACGATATCCCCGATATTCGCAAGAATATGATCAACGCGATCTCCCATCCCGAGCGTTATAATCTTTGGGAAAAATAATCTTCTTATTTCCGCATTTTACTGTATTTTTGCCTTGTTTTCTCTCCGCCTCGAATATGGCGTTCGCGTAAGTTTTTCTCTAACACGATTTTTACTTTTTTATAGAGCGCGGCGTCCGTTTTCGGCAATCGCTTTACGAGATCGCTATGTACGGTGGATTTGCTGACGTCGAATTCTTTTGCCGCGTCTCGAACCGTCCCTCCCGTCTGTAACACGTATGCCGCGATTTTCAATACTCTTTCTTCGATATTCTCTCTCATACAACCTCCGTCATACATATTTATGTCGAAAATTGAAAAAAAAGAATAAAAAAAAGGAGCGAGTATATCAATCCCACTCCTTTTATTTGGTTTTTCAAACGTTAGGAACCGTTACGCAAGTTTTCCGATCTCGTATCCGTCCTTCGTATCTTTGATCGAATAGCCCTTTGCCGCAATTTCCGCGCGCAACCGATCGGCTTCCGCCCAATTCTTTTCCTTTTTGGCGGCGAAGCGCGCTTCCGCGAGAGAAGCGATCTCTTCGGGAACGTCGATCTTTTCGGGTGCCGGCGCGGTCACTTTATCAAGAGAAAGCCCGAGAACTTTATCGAAATCGAGCGCAAGCGCGTACACGTCCTTGCTCTTGGGCAATTTAACCGCTTCCCAAAGCACGCCGAGCGCAAACGGAACGTTCAAATCATCCTCCACGGCGTCCTTAAATTTCTTTTTCAGATCCTCTATAATGCTCGGATCGGTCTTTTCCGCGCTCATTTTATGCAAGTAGAGCGAATTCCTTAGCCGTTCGTAAGAGGTATGCGCCGCGTCCATTCCTTCAAAGGTAAAGTTCAGTTTTTTGCGATAATGCGCATTCAGGCAAAAATAACGGAAATCAAGGGGTAAATAGCCCTTCTTTTCGAGGTCGGAAACGGTATATACGTTTCCGAGGCTTTTGCTCATTTTCCCGCCGTCCACCATCATAAACTCGCCGTGCATCCAATAATTAACGGTCTTTTTCCCCGCACGCGCTTCGTTTTGCGCGATCTCGTTCTCGTGATGAACGGGAACCGCGTCGATGCCGCCCGTATGAAGGTCGAAAACTTCGCCGAGATATTTTTTACTCATCGCGCTGCATTCGATGTGCCAACCCGGGAAACCCATACCCCACGGGCTTTCCCACTGCATAATATGGTTTTTATCCGCTTTTTTCCAAAGAGCGAAGTCTGCCGGGTGGCGTTTTTCGCTGTTTTCTTCAATACGCGCGCCCGCTTCTTTTTCGTCCACCGTTTGCCCGGAAAGCTTGCCGTATCCGGGGAATTTACCGATATCGAAGTAAATTCCGTCCGAAATCTCGTAAGCGTAGCCTTTTTCGAGAAGTTCTTGAACGAACTCGATCATCTCGGGGATATGCTCCGTTGCCTTCGCGATGATCTCGGGGCGCCCTATGTTTAATTTATCGATATCCTTAAAAAACGCGTCGGTATAAAACGCGGCGATCTCCCAAGGGGTTTTTCCTTCTTTTTGCGCCGCTTTCTGCATCTTGTCTTCCCCTTCGTCTCCGTCGGAAAGAAGGTGCCCCACGTCCGTTATATTCATAACGCCTTTCACTTTATAGCCCGCATAGCGCAACGAACGGCGCAAAAGATCCATAAAGATATAGGTTCGCATATTCCCGATATGCGCGTAGCTGTAAACGGTGGGTCCGCAAGAATACATTCTTACAAGGTTCCCCTCAATCGGTTTCAGTTCCTCTTTTTCTCGGTCTAACGTGTTATAAACTTTCATACTTCTCCGTCAATATCGCCTTTTTCGGCTTTTTCGAGATCCACGCTGATATTGTTTTCATCTGCGGATAAACTGTATTTGCAGGCGTGGATTCCCGCTTTCTTTTCCAATTCGTCGATGCGCCTGTTCAGCCTTCGGAACTCTTCGAGGATCGGGTCGGGCAATTTGATTTGATCCATATCCGCAATGCGAACGTCGCCTTGCTTGACTACCCTTCCGGGAACGCCCACAACGGTGGAATGCGGCGGTACTTCTTTCAAAACGACGCTGTTCGCACCGATCTTACTGTCGTGTCCGACGGTAAAAGGTCCGAGAACTTTCGCGCCGCAAGAGATCATGACCCGATCTTGGATCGTCGGATGTCGCTTTCCTTTGTCTTTTCCGCTTCCGCCGAGAGTTACGCCCTGATAAATAACGACGTCGTCTCCGATCTCCGCGGTCTCGCCGATTACGACGCCCGTTCCGTGATCGATGAAGAACCTTCTTCCGATCTTCGCCGCCGGATGGATCTCGATGCCCGTTTTTTTCTTGGCGCGCTGCGAGATGACTCTCGCGATAAATTTATGCCCGTGTTCGTAAAACCAATGCGCGCGGCGATACATTCGGATGGCTTTTATGCCCGAGTAGGTAAAATAAACCTCCCAAAAGCTCCGAGCCGCCGGGTCCTTTTCCAGAACGTTTTCGATATCTTCACGCGTTTTTTTGCCGATAAAGCACATAGTTTCTCCGTTATTTTTATTTATTTTCCAAAACGGCTTTGATCCTTCTGACGCCCGCCGAAGAGCTTTGCTCTTTCACGATTCGGAATTTGCCGAGTTCGCCGGTATTCGCCGCGTGCGGTCCGCCGCATATCTCGGTGCTGTAATCACCGATGCTGTACACCTTGACTTTCTCGCCGTATTTGCTGTCAAACACGCCGATCGCGCCCATCGCTTTCGCTTCGGGAACGGTCATCTCGCGGCAAACCACGTCCACCTTTGCGTCGATCGCGCCGTTAACGTACTCTTCGATCTTGCGGATCTCCTCCTGCGTCAGGGGACGATCGAGGTTAAAGTCGAAGCGCAAGCGCTCCGCCGTAATGTTGCTTCCCTTTTGACGAATGTTTTCATCTACTATTGTACGCAGCGCGGCGTTCATAAGGTGCGTCGCGGTATGCAATCTCGTAACTTCGACGGTATTGTCTTGCAGTCCGCCCTTAAAACGCTGCTCGGCGCCGGCGTGGGATTTTTGCTGATGCTCTTCGAACGCCTTCTTATAGCCTTCAACGTCCACCTCGTAACCGATCTCTTTCGCGAGTTCGACCGTCATTTCGATGGGGAAACCGTACGTATCGTAAAGCTTAAATGCGGTTTTACCCGAAAGACGCTTTACGTTTTCCGGTAAATATCCGACAACCTTTTCGAATTCTTTCAATCCCTGTTGAAGGACGGACGAGAAACGCTCCACTTCTTTATCGAGTTCGGAAACGATCTTTTCCGCGTTCTCCCCGATCTCGGGATAAATGTCCTTATACTGTTCAATATACAGTTTAGCGATCTCGGAAAGCGCGCCCTCTTTCAAACCGATCAAACGGCCGAAGCGAACGGCGCGACGGATCAAACGGCGAAGAACGTAACCCTGATCCACGTTCGACGGAGTCACGCCCCTTTGATCGCCGAGAAGCATCGTTGCCGTACGGATATGATCGGCGATAATGCGCATTGCCTTCGTAACTTCTTCATCCTCTCCGTACTTTTTGCCGGCGAGCTCTTCGAGCTTCCCGATCGCACCGCGAAGAAGATCGGTTTCATACACCGATTTATATCCGTTCAAGATCGTAAGGGTGCGTTCGAGACCCATTCCGGTATCCACGTTCTTTTGCGCAAGCGGACGGAAGGAGCCGTCCGCCTGCTTGTCATATTGCATAAACACGTCGTTCCAAATCTCGATGTATTTGCCGCAATCGCAAGCGGGAGAGCAATCTTCGGAACACTTGGGCTTACCCGTATCGATAAACATTTCGGTATCCGTTCCGCAAGGACCGGTTTGTCCCGCAGGACCCCACCAGTTGTTCTTTCTCGGCAAAAAGAAGATCCGATCTTTCGAAATGCCGCATTTTTCCCAAATGGAAGCCGCTTCGTCGTCTCGCGGAGCGGTTTCGTCTCCCGCAAACACGGAAACCGCGAGGCGGGAAGGATCGATCAAAAGAACTTGGGTCAAAAACTCATAGCTCCAAGAGATCGCCTCTTTTTTGGAATAATCGCCGAGAGACCAGTTCCCGAGCATTTCGAAGAAGGTGCAGTGCGTCGCGTCGCCCACTTCGTCTATATCGCCCGTACGGACGCATTTTTGAACGTCCGTCAGTCTTTTTCCCTGCGGGTGTTTTTCGCCCGAAAGATAGGGGACGAGGGGGTGCATACCCGCCGTCGTAAAAAGAACGGTCGGATCGTTCTCGGGAATCAAAGAGGCGCCGGAGATAACGGCGTGTCCTCTCTCTTTGAAAAAGTTAAGGTAAAGTTTGCGCAAAGTAACTGAATCCATAGTTTTTTCCTTCTTTAATTTTTACGCGCGTTTTTGCGCGAAATCTTTGAAATAATCTTTTAACTTCCTCGTTGCGAAGGAAGGCGGCATCCCTTCGAGAGACGCGATCGCGATCTGTCTTTTCGGAAGAGCAAAAGAGAGAGGAAGAAGGCAAAGCTCTCCGCTCTCGATCTCTTTTTCGAAATACTCTTTCGTAACGGAGCCAACGCCCATTCCCGCTTTTACGCATTCCGCAATGAGATCCACGCTGCAAAGTTCAAACGAGGGAACGAGCGTACCGCCCGCTTCTTCGATCGCGCGCTCGAGAGCGCGGCGCGTGCTCGCTTTTTCTTCGAGTAAAATCAAAGGGAGACTCGTCAGTTCGGAAACGGAAAGCGGCGAAGAATAATTCTTACTCGCTTCTTTCGAGCAAACGAAGCATTCTTCGACCTCGGCGCAAGAGATGGTTTCAATGCCCGAGAGAGGTTTTTCTTCCGTATAGTTGATAAAACCGATATCCACCTTTCCGTCTTTCAAAAGAGAAAGGATCTCGTCCGTCGTACGGTTGGTGATTTTGATCGTGATCTTCGGATATTTTTTCCGAAAGCCTTCGAGGCGGGGTAAAATAAAATATTTGCTGACCGTGTCCGACGCGCCGATATTAACGGTTCCCTCTTCGAGGGCGCGCATATCGGAAAAGCGATTTTCCGCGGCGGTCAGTTCGTCGTACGCTCTCGAAACGTACTCGAACATCATTTTGCCTTCGGGGGTCAATTCCATTCCCTTTGCGGTCCTGACGAAAAGCTTACCGCCGAGCTGTTCTTCGAGTTGCTTGATCCCGTAAGAAACGGCGGGTTGCGAGATAAAAAGCTCTTTGGACGCCTTAGAGAGGTTGCCTGTTTTGGCAACGACGTAAAAAACTCTGTAAAATTCCAATTTTACCATTTTCGCGCCTCCTTTTTATCTGCTTTTAGCATTATAAACTAATACGCGCGCAAATGGCAATCTTTTTTTAAGCATAAAAGAAAGGGCGATCTTTTCCGATCCCATTCCCAACTTTCGACTTTCAGGCGGTCCGACGGATCGCAGCGAAAGAAATCTCGGCGCAAAGCTATCGGATCAAAGTCCCGAAACTTTCGCTTTTTCTTCCGGGCAGAAGATTTGAGCCGCCGTCGCCTCGTCGATCGAGACGGAAACCGCATTATTTTTATTGACAACTTCGATCCCGTTTCCGTCAAAGCTTCTTAGTATCGAATCGATAAAGCGAACGTCGAATCCCCATTTCCCGCCGTAATTCAAGGTAACGGCACTGACGTAAGGATTGCTGTTCGCGACGTAATAACCGGTAGAATCAAACCGGCAATTTCGGAACAAAAATTCGCCCGTTCGCGCATAAAACGCCGCGTTCCCCGAGAAAGTACAATTCGTAAATTCGCCTTCCACGCTCATTCGGATCGCGTCGTTTTTATACGCCGCCGCTCCGTTTCCGTTCACGCTCGCTTTGAAAACGCAGTTTTCTGCGGTCAGGCGAACGCTTTGCGCCGTTCCGTAGCCTCCTTTCTGCCTTGCGCCGTAAACGGTAACGTTTCTCATCGTAACGAACGTTTCTTCCGAGCAAACTTGATACTCAAAACCGTATGCTCCGCTGTTCTCGCTCCCGAATGCGCTCTCGACTTCGGAGGAATTTTCGAATGTAAACTCAAAATTTTCGATCAACGCATTATAAACCTCAACTCCGTAAAGGAAGGAACAACCGTTCATATGAATTAGGGTCGAAAGATACCGTTCTCCCGCAAACGAAGGAAGATCGTACGAAGCGAAATTGAATTGAACAAGCTCGTTTATATCCGCCGTCAAAGTAATCTCGTCCGCCGCGTAAACGTATTTTAAGAGGCGCGCCTTGTCGCCGGCGGAAAGAACGATGCGGCAATCTTTACCCAATATGATTTTTCCGTTCTTTCCGAACGTTAAATCAAACAGTCCGAGATCGAACGTTTGATCGCTTGAAAACGCGACCGCTTCGTCCACTTGAAAAGCAGAGCCGAGAGCGATCTCGCTCCATTTATCGTTTTTCGCGGCCTCTGTCAAAGCATCCGCGTTCGAAACGACGATACGCCCGCGATTGATGGTAAAGAAAAGAGTTGCGCTCCCGTAAAAATTCTCGTCGAAATCGTCCGTTACGCTGACCGAAACGACCCCACGCCCCGGATCTACGCACTCGGAAAAGGAGAAATCGAAGCGAGATAGATCCACACTTTCGCCTTCATAAGTGCATTCGACCGTAGGCGTAAGTTCATATCCCGTGTAAGATTCTTCGGAAAGAGAAAAGATTGATGCGATCGAATGGATGTTTTCCCTGACGAAAGCTTTGCCGCTTCCCGAAAAAACGATCGGAGAGCTCGTATAGATCAATCCTTCGTTACGTACATTCCCCGTCATATCGCGAATCGTCGCGTTCGCGCGGAATACGCCCTTCCCTCGAACGAGGATGAGACCGTTCGATTCGATCGAACCTGCGTTTACAAGGCTTCCGCTCGAATCGACGAGTAGCGAGGCGTCGCCCTCCGAAGGAATAAACGGATCGGGAAGAGTCCGTTCGGAAAGCATCTCACCGTAATTATAGAGCTTACCGTCGATTCGCAATTGATATCCGTTCAAATCCAATCGAGTCGTTTTTTGAACGTCGGCACTCTTTCCGCTCGGGAGAGTAAGATCGTTTTGCAGTCGAACCAAACCCCACCCCTCATCCGACAAAGCGGAGAGAAGAGCGTACGAATCGGATACGTCCTTTTCCGCATGAAGAACTCGATATGTAAAGGAAATCGAACCCGCATAGCGCGATCGATCCGTTCTAATTCGAACGGTCATTTCGATCGTTCCGACTTTGGAAAAATCGTTTTTCGTATCCTCTCGATCAAGATATTTGAAACTTGTGGAATATTCCATAGGGTCAATAATATCCCCATCGATGGTAAAGCTCGGTTTTTTCTGCGATTTATCGTATAAAACTTCGGAATATTCGGGCAAAAACGAAACGGATTCGTCCGTTAAATACTTGCGGATCGTAACGTTTTCCGTAACGTTTTCAAGTGGATCAAACGTCCAAATCCAACCTTTCTCGTTGTTAAACACGCCCGTTTTGTTCGAAAATTTTCCCAGCGAACGGCAAATCATATCTCCTTCATTTCCGATTCGCCCTTCGTTCGTCAGGTTGATTTCGTAAAAAAGAGCGTAATCGGAGAAAAGAATATCGCCGCTCTTTAGATTTCGAACGTCTGCGCCTTCCCGAAAAATAACCGACTGCAAAAAGGAGGTTTTCCCTTCGTTTACAAAAGAAGCGCCGACGCGCGCTTCCCCTTCAAACGAAACGTCGGCACCTTCTTGAACGAAGACCGATCCGTACAAATAGGCGGGAAACGAAAAAGCGAGCGTTCCCTCCGCCCTCAATAAGCCGCTTTCGGAAAGAGAAAACAGGCTTCTTGCGACAAGTTCCGCCGTCTTTCCGCACTGCAACTCGCCCTCTATCTCCGCTTTTCCGTCTCCGATCGAAAGAGATCCTTCGTTTGAAAACAACCCCGTTTTTTCGATCGTAAATGCGCGGCAGGCGATCCGCCCGCGGTTTGCAAAATGCGAGCCGACGGAAAGAGAACCGTCGATCGAAAGCGTTTCGTCTTCTTTCAAAAGAAAGTCCCGACCCGAAGGAACGGCCAGAGTCCGCATCGAATACGACGCGAAATTCCCGCTTTCGGAAAGAGAGATCAATTCCTCGAAATCCTTCGCGTCCGCGCTACCTTTATAAATCGTAAAAGGCACGGTGATCTCGCCGTAATAAAGAGGGTTTCTTTCGTCCGCCTTTATCGTAACCAACGCTTCGCCCGCACCCTCGTTATTCTCATATACGGTCGAAAAGGTTTGTTTATGAACGCCTTTAAGCGAAACGGAGGGCGCGTAACTCTTGCCGCCTTTTAGGCAAGTACGCCCTTCTTCCGAAACGGAAACATCCTCGGCTTGAAGAGGCGCGCGGACGTACAAGACGCCCTCGCCGGAAGAGGAAACGCAATCGGAAACGTCATCCAAGAGAAAGCAAACGCCTTCGATTTCGATCGGATTCTCGCTTTCGATATTGCCGAAATGATTGAGAACGGCGCCTTTTTTGACCGTAAACACACCGTCGCTTACGATACTTCCTTTATTCAAAATATACGTTTCCCTTTCCTCGCCCGTAGAAAGATGCGCGGGAGCGGCAATAACGACGCCGTGATTGATAAGTTCGCCGTACACGGTAAGCGGATACCCTTTATCGAGATACAAAGTTTTATCCGCCGGAACGAGCAACCGTTCGTTTTCTTTAACTTCGATCGCATTCCAAACGCAAACGGATTGAACGTTCGGATCGACAAGAAGCGCGTTCAATTCCGAAAGAGACGTTCCTTCGAAAGAGGCTATCGGGTCGGAAACGATATGAAAATGGATTTTCGCGCTCCCCTTAACGGAAGGATTGTTTTCCTTTGCGGTCACGATGATCGTTGCAATGCCGACGTTTACGTTATCTTCGTACGCAAAATCAAAATAATCCGTTGAAACGACCCGTCCGTCCGCCACGATCGTAAAAGAGCTTTCTGGGAAAGTTATGGGCTTGCCCGAATAAACGTATCTGTCGGCTTCTTCGACGCCTCGGATCATATCGGCTTCGAGCTTGATTTTGCCGCCCGATTTACCGAAAAGAGCGCAGGCGGAAAGCCCGATAAGCGCAGAAAAAAGCGCAACCATAATCAAACATAATCGTTTTATTCCTTTCATAGTAACCTCATCTTTTCGCCGAACGTCGGATCGATCAAAACAAAGAGTGTAAACTTATTATAACATTCCCTGTCCGTCAAATCAACCTCCCGATTTGCCAATTTGAGGAAAAAGGAGGGAAACCCGCGATTTAGCCGTAAAACTTATATTTTTTTGCCTTCGGAACAAAAAAAATACGAACGGTCGTTTCGTTCGTATTATTTTATAAACGCGTCGGTTTTACTTTCGAACGACGTCGTGCGCGCCGCCTTCCACGATACTCGTGGAGGATACAAGCGTCAAATTCGCCTTTTCCTGCAATTCGGGAATGGTAAGAGCGCCGCAGTTACACATCGTGCTTTTGATCTTAGCCGTCGTTACCGCCACGCCGTCTTTCAATTTTCCGGCGTACGGAACGTAGCTATCCACGCCTTCTTCAAACGTTAAGCCGCTTTTTCCGCCGAGATCGTAGCGCTGCCAATTTCTCGCTCTCGCGCTGCCTTCTCCCCAATACTCTTTCATATACTGCCCGTTGATCTTAACGATCTGGGTGGGGCTTTCGTCAAAACGGGAGAAATACCTGCCGAGCATAACGAAGTCCGCGCCCATTGCAAGCGCAAGCGTAACGTGATAATCGTGTACGATGCCGCCGTCCGAGCAGATGGGAACGTAGATACCCGTTTCTTTATAATATTCGTCACGCGCCGCGGCAACCTCGATGACCGCCGTTGCCTGACCGCGTCCGATGCCTTTGGTTTCGCGCGTAATACAGATCGATCCGCCGCCGATACCGACTTTAACAAAGTCCGCGCCGCATTCGGCAAGGAAGCGGAACCCTTCCGCGCTGACCACGTTGCCCGCGCCGACTTTTACGCTGTCTCCGTACTTTTCGCGGATAAAGGAGATCGTGTTTTTTTGCCAATCCGAATAGCCTTCGGAAGAATCGATACACAAGCAGTCCGCGCCCGCCTCCACGAGAGCAGGAACGCGCGTTTCGTAATCGCGCGTGTTGATACCCGCGCCGACCATATAGCTCTTATTATGATCCAAAAGTTCGTTCGCGTTCTCTTTATGCGAATCGTAATCTTTTCGAAACACGAGAAATTTGAGATTTCCTTTTTTATCCACGAGAGGCAGCGTATTGATCTTGTTCTCCCAAATGATATCGTTCGCCTGCGAAAGCGTCGTATCCTCGTCGGCGGTAACGAGTTTTTCCAAGGGAGTCATAAACTTTTCCACCTTCTCGTCCTGCGGCGTGTGGTTGATCCTGTAATCGCGGCTCGCCACGATACCGAGAAGTTTGCCGAACGCCGTTCCGTCGTCCGTAACGGCCATCGTGCTGTGTCCGGTCTTCTCTTTGAGCGCGAGAACGTCTTGTAAGGTCGAAGAGGGCTTCAAATTGGAATCCGAAACGATAAATCCCTTTTTATACGCCTTGACTTTTCGAACCATTTCCGCCTGACTTTCCACGCTCTGCGATCCGAAAATAAAGCTCATTCCGCCCTCTTTCGCAAGCGCGATCGCGAGTTTATCGTCCGAAACCGACTGCATGATCGCGGAGATCATCGGAATATTGAGGCGGATCGCGCTTTCCTCTCCTTTTTTATATTTAACAAGAGGCGTTACGAGGCTGACTTTATCGGGCGTACAGTCCGAAGAAGAGTAGCCCGGAACGAGCAGGTATTCGCCGAAAGTTCTCGAAGGTTCATCGTAAAAACGAGCCATAATATATCTCCTTTTCAAACGTATATTATGTAAATAATAGTATGAAAAAAAGGAAAAATCAAGCGATTTTCCTTTTTCATTCTCTCTTTACAGTTTTTCCGAAAGTCTTTTAACGAGGCAAACGAACGCGGCGCTTCTCTCGTCCGCCGCCTTCTTGACTTCCTCGTGAGAGAGTTTCTCATTTTGGATCCCGGCCGCCATATTGGTGATCAAACTGATCCCGATAACGGAGCTTCCCATATGTTTTGCCGCGATCGCTTCAACGGCGGTACTCATTCCCACGGCGTCCGCACCGAGGCGCCCGAAGGCGCGCACTTCTTCCGGACTTTCGTAATTCGGTCCGCTCGCCTGCAAATAGACGCCTTTTTTTACTTCGAGCCCGATTTCCTTCGCCGCTTCAACGGCTTTTTGCACGAGATTCTTATCGTATATCTCGCTCATATCCGGAAAGCGCGGGCCGAAGGATTCGTCGTTTGCGCCGCGAAGGGGCGAGGGAACGAATTGAGCGATCTGACCCGTTAGGATCATAAAATCGCCGGAGTGAAACGCGGGATTGATTCCGCCGGCGGCATTGGTCAGTATGACGGTTTTCGCACCGAGTAAGATCATCAAACGGACGGGGAGAACGACTTCGTCCATTTCGTAACCTTCGTAATAATGAACGCGCCCCGATACGATCGCGACGTTTTTATTGCCGATCCTTCCGAACACGAGCTTGCCCGCGTGACCGCTGACCGTACTTTTCGGATAGCAGGCGATCTCCTGCGTCGGAATTACGATCGGGTTTTCGATTTGCTCGGCAAGCGCGCCGAGCCCGCTTCCGAGAACGATCGCGATATCGGGCTTGAAATCCGTTCGCTCCCGAACGCTTTTTTCCGCCGTCCTTACCTTTTCGTATCCCGTCATATCAAACCCTCCTTCCTTCTCTCCGCCTTCTGACAAACAAGCGGCGGAAACTGAGAAGTTTGCCTTTGAGCCCTTTTTTCGTTTTCCATTCGCGCCGAAATGCGCTTAGGCGGTTTTCTCCGTTTCCCTCGCGGTACAAAACGGGAAGAAACGTCGGGCGAAGTCCTTCCGACAATAGTTTTTCGATAAATACGCCCGTTATCCTTTCCGAAATAAAAAGGCGCCCCGTTTCTCCGCTTTTTCGAACGAATGATTCGAGGAACGGAAAAATAAAGGAACAATATCGAAAAAAGATCTCTTTCGGGAAAACGAACATATTAAAGAAATAACAGTCCTTTCCGGAAAAATACTTTTCCGCAGCGGGATAATACTCGGGAAATTCTTCCCGCAAAATAGAAAGCGCGAGATCGATGTCTTCCGCGCGGTGAGAAGCGGCGTATTGCGCGCGAACGGAGCGCCGTTTCGCCGCGCGCGGCGCGATAAAATCCGAATGCGATAAATACAGCTCCGCAAGCTCTTCCGAGATCTTGGATTTCTCGTAAAAAAGATCTTTGGGAACGTTTGTTTTCAAAACCGCGTCGCGCAAGCGCGCGTCAAAATAAAAATAGCGTCTGTAATGCATCAGCCCGACGGCGGACGGATCGCCCAATCGATCGTAGTTTTTCCAAGCCCAATATAAAACGGTCATCTCGTTATACGATGCATTAAGCAGGGAAATATTATCTCCGAGATCGTCCGAAAGGTCGCAAATTACGTTCTCCTTGCCGAGCGCGGCGCCCGCTTTGACCGTTAAAAGGAATCCGTTTCCCTTTTCGCTTTCGTCGTGACATGCAACGAGTAACTTTACGCTCATACTCTTTCCTCTTTTTCTCCCGGCAAAGCCGAATGATTCGTTTTTCTGCGATCGAGAACTTCCTTCCTATATATTTCTTTCAGGCGAGCGGCTTCTTTGTGTATATCGAATCCCGCCGCGCGAAGACGTTCGAGATTCTCCTCTCGCGCGATCTCGGTATGCAAGATCGTTCGCGCGAATTCCTTCGCTCCGCCCGAAACGAAACAAACGTTTTCCGCGATCTTAACTTCCTTCGTTACGCAAGACGGAAACACGCAGGGAAGCCCCGCCGCCTGCGCTTCGATCCCCACGATCGGCAATCCTTCGTAACGAGAAGTCAGGCAAAAAAGATCGAAAGCGGAATAGTAACGCTCCGGCACGTTCGTTTCCGGAACGATCGAAACCTTATCTTGGATCCCGAGAGAAGCGATCCTCCTTTCCACATTTCTTTGCTCTTTGCCGCTCCCTACAAGGACGAGGCGAGCGTCTCGCTCTTTCAAGATCTCGTTAAAAGTTGAAAGCAACAGCGGAATATTCTTTTGATATTCGAACCGTGCTACGCAGCCGATGGTAAACTCCTCGTCATCGATCCCGAGTTCGGCTCGCACTTCTTTTCTGTTTTTCTCGGAAAACGCAAACTTTTCAAGCTCGATCGCGTTCGGCAAAACGAACGCTTCTTTCGCTCTTTTCCCGTATAACCATTCGGCGGAAAGGTGCGAACAAGCAAGCAGTTTCGTCGCATACTTTGCGGCAAATTTTTTCAAAAAGTTCTTAACGGGCGCCGTCGGTTCGCGCTTCGAAGTCGTGCTGTGCGCGTGGCAGATCCGAACTTCCACTCCCGCTTTTTTCGCAACGCGGAGCGGGAACACGGAAAGAGAGGTCAAGTGGCTGTGGATCACGTCGTATTTTCGAAGAGCAAGCTCTTTTTTAAGCGCGCGGCAAGCGAGCGGAAACTTGATAAAGCTCGGCAAATAATGAACGTGCCAGCCTCTTTTTTCAAATTCTTCATCCGCGGGAGAAGGACCGTACGTAAAGATATGCATCTCCACGTTCGAAAGATCCATATGGGTCAGATAGGTCGTTACGACGGATTTTACGCCGCCGTTTTTGGCGTTTCCGATGATCTCGCCCACCGTGATGATCCCTTCCGGAGATTGATATCTTCTTTTCATCTTTTCGATCTCATCGTCATCCACTTCTTTTAAGAAAGCCTGTTCTCCGCGGAAGATAACGCCGATCGTCATAAAAAGGATCTTCGCGTCCAAAAGAAGCGAACGCTTTTCGGTATAAAGAACGTCGTAATAACTGCGACTATGCACCTTCAAATAGCCGTTCCCGCTTACTTGCGAAAGCCCCGTCAAGCCGGGATAGCAAGCGAATTTTTGAAACTCCCAGCGCTCGTAACGCGGCGTATAAACGGGAAGAAGCGGGCGAGGACCGACGAAGCTCATATCGCCTTTCAAAATATTGATGAGTTGCGGGATCTCGTCCAGCTTACTCTTTCTTAAAAACCGCCCGACTCTCGTTACGTTCTTATTCTTACTGTCGATCACTGCGTGATCCACGTCGAACGCAACGTTTTTCGAGTACATCGTTCGGAATTTGATGACTTTGATCGTCTTTTTCTTATAGCCGTCTCTCTTTTGGACGATGAAAGGTCCGCCCGGGCTGTCTGCCGAGACGAGAAGGATCAAAATCAAAAACAAAGGCGAAAGGATCAAAAGCGCGAGAAGCGCGAGCAATCGATCCATGATCCATTTGAATCCTGCGTACATTTCCATCCTCAGTATGTGCAATTTACATTTTCCGTTGCATAAAGCAAACGGAGCGTGTATAATAATTTATTATAAACTATTTTTTTTACGAGGTCAAATGAACTGTTTACTCGTCGTAAACACGCTGAGCGGAAACGCCTCTAAGGTAAACGAGGACGAACTCATTCGCAAATATGCCGAAGGAGATTCCGTTTCGGTTCAATATATCAAAGACCCTTCCGATTCTTATTCGGTGGAAGGAGTGGATAAACTGATCGTTTGCGGCGGAGACGGAACGCTGAATCACGCCCTGAACCTTTGCCGTGATAAAGAAATGGATGTTCTGTATCTTCCTTTCGGAACTTTTAACGAGGCGGCGAACGGAAGAGCGGGAAGCGGCGTTAAAGAACTTGCGATGCTGGGCAGGATCCAAAACACCGATTTCGCTTACGTTGCCGCGGCGGGCTCTTTTACCGGGATCGGGCAAGCTCCGAGCGCGAAGTCCAAGCGCAGATTCAAGATCCTCGCCTATTTTTCCAAAGTTCTTTCCTCTTATAAAGTCCATCGCATCGAAGCGCGAATATCATCCGATAAGATAAACGAAACGGGAGTTTATACCCTGATTATGCTCTCAAACGCACGCCGCTGTTTCGGTTTCCGTTTTAACAAACTTTATCGCGATAACTCGGAAGAATTACAGCTCATAGCGATCAAAGCCCCGAAAAAAGACAATTTGATCGGTAGGATCCGAATGTTTTTCCCCTTTTTCCGCGTTTTCTTTTTGGGTTTTTCCAAAGAGAAGATCGGGAAAACGATCTCTTTCGTTTCTTTGAAAAAAGCCGAAATTACCCTCTCTTCGCCCGTTTCCTTTTGCATAGACGGGGAATACAAAAAGCTTTCGGGATCTCTTTCCGTTCGAAAAGAAGCCCATAAAGCGCGCGTTCGCATCATTAAAGATTAACTCCCGTATATCGTCTCCATATCTTGACATAATAATAAAAAATATGATATAGTAACGTAAATACTTGGTACTTTGTTCGCGCAAACGTTTGCGCGAGCTTAATCGAGGTCTTATGCAGAAAAAATACGTTGAGGTCACGGATAACAACAAGAAGTTTCTCAGATCGATGCACACTTTGTTATCCATGGTAAACAGAAACGTCCGCAATCAATACAGAAATTCGATCCTTGGCATCGTTTGGACGGTTTTGAATCCTCTTCTCAATATGATCGTTATTGCGCTGGTCTTCTCCATGATCCTAAACCGCAATCAAATGGACGGAATGTATTATCCCGTTTATATTCTTTCGGGTAATATCGTGTTCGGACTTTTGCGCAACTCCACCTCCAATTCTTTGCCCTGCATCGTTAATAATTACGATCTTTTATCCAAAACGCGTATCGTACACGAGATCTTTCCTTTGTCGAACGTGCTTTCCGCCGTCGTCAATTTCTTTTTCTCGCTCATCGCGCTTTTCCTCGTTATGCTGATCTTTTTGAACAAACCGGGCGTTGGGTTCCATTTTACTTTGTTTATGACCCTCGTTCCCTTTCTCCCCGCGTTTGTTCTCTTTTGTCTCGGGATCTCCTTTATCCTTTCCACCATCTATATCCGATTCCGCGACATCAAACATATCTATTCGATCGTTCTGACGCTTTGGACCTACCTTACCCCCCTCTTTTACTCTTTGGAAATGATCCAAGGGCATAAAACGGCAACGTATATCTTAAAGCTCAACCCGATGTATCATTACGTAACCTATTTCAGACAGATTTTGATCGGGAACGTTCCTTCCCTTTTAACGCACGGCATTTTGTACGCTTGGGGCGTGGGAATGTTCCTCGTAGGCTTTCTGATCTTCCACTTCTCCAAGAAAAAATTCTTGCTTTACATTTAGGAGCTCGACCATGGAATCTCGTATCGAAACAACCGAACTTCAATCCGTCAACGCGCGCTCCCTGCCCCTCGTTGAGGTACAAAACGTGTCTATGCGTTTCCGTATGCCGACGGAAAAGATAGACAACGTAAAGGAATTTTTCATCAAACTCGTAAAAGGAAAACTCAAATACGAAGATTTTTGGGTTTTGAAAAACATTTCCTTTGAGATCAAACGGGGAGAGAGCGTGGGGATCCTCGGCAGAAACGGCGCGGGGAAAAGCACTCTTTTGAAGATGATCTCGGGTATCGTGGAACCGACTTCCGGTTCGATCCGCGTTCGCGGCTCTATCGTCCCCCTTCTCCGTCTCGGCGCGGGTTTCGATATGAACGCGACAGGGAAAGAGAACGTGTTTCTAAACGGCGCGATGCTCGGATTCGGCAAAAAGGAAATGCAAAAAAGATACGACAGCATCGTGGAATTTTCCGAACTCGGGAAATTTATGAATATGCCTTTGAAAAACTATTCCTCGGGTATGCTGACGAGGCTCGGTTTTTCCATCGCGGTGGACGTAAACCCCGATCTTTTGATCATAGACGAGATCCTCGCGGTAGGAGACGCGCCTTTCCAAAAAAAATGCGCGGCAAAGATCGAAGAATTGCAAAGAAACGGAACGACCTTCCTTTTGGTCTCCCATCAAGCCTCGCAAGTGAAACGACTTTGCAAAAGAGCTCTATGGATCAAAGACGGAGAGATCGTTATGTATGACGACGCGGAAAGCGTCAGCAACGCTTACGCCATAGATTGCAACAAACAATAAATATCTAAGGAGGAATTCATTATGAAAGTAACGAAAGCGGTTATTCCCGCGGCGGGTCTCGGAACGAGATTTTTGCCGTCCACAAAAGCCGTACCCAAAGAGATGATGACGATCGTGGACAAACCCACGCTCCACTATATCGTAGAAGAAGCCGTTTTATCCGGCGCTAAGGATATTATGATCATCGTAAACGACGGAAAAGAGTGTATCAATACTTATTTTTCTCCGAATAAAGTGTACGACGCTTTGAAGAAGCCCGCGCTCGAAGAATTAAACGATCTTCTTTCGTCCGTTAAATTCCATTATGCAACGCAAAAGGTCTTAAACGGAAACGGAAGCGCGATCTTGCTTGCCAAAGACTTTGCCGACGGAGAACCCGTTTCCGTTCTATTCGGAGACGACATCATCTATAACCCCGAATACCCCGCGACCAAACAGCTTATAGACGCCTTTATCAAAACGGGCGGAAAAACCATCGTGGGTTGCCAAATGCGCGAACCGATCGAAGCGATCAAGTACGGCGTGATCTCCTATCAATCGATTACGGACGGACTCGCCAAGATCGACGACATCGTGGAAAAACCTCCGATCGAAGAACTTCCTTCCAATCTTTGTTCCCTCGGACGCTTCGTTCTTCCCTATTCTATGTTCGATACCCTCGCCGTTACTCCCTTTGACAGAGGCGAGATCATTCTCGCAAACGCGATCCGTTCGATTTTGAAAACCGAAGGCGCTTACGCTTACGAGTTTAAGGGCATTCGCTACGATATCGGCGACAAATTCGGTTTCCTGCAAGCGAACGTCGAGTATGCGCTTCGCTCCCCCATCGGCGACAAGGTGAGAGCCTACTTAAAAGAGTTTTCCGCAAAACTTTGATGAATCCGAAAGAAAGACTCTTAAATTTTCTTCTTCCCGAAGAAGGATTATCGAGCGAAGAATCGCTGTATTACAGGGACTCCTCCGCTCTTTGCCGCGCGGAAAACGGCGCGATCCTCGTTCCGGAAGGAGCGACTCTTTCTTTCGATACGTATTTTAATTCCCTCGATTACGAGGCGATCAAGCGCTTCACTGCGATCAATTCTCTCGCAGTGAGCCTTTTTTTGCAAGGTTCGTTTCACGTTCGCATTCTGCGATCCGAACGCACCCCAAAAGGCGCTTCTCCCGTTCAAGAAGAGATCGCCATGACGGAACGCGGCAAAGAGCTCGTTCCCGTTTCCTTATCGAATTACGTTCTTTATGAAGGCGACTTTTCTTCCGAAAGCAAAAAGGAAATGCAAATCGGCGTGGATCTTTGCTCGTTCAAAGGGCGCGGCATTCTCTTTGCGGAACTGACCGCGGGAAAAGGCGGCGGCAGCTATTTCGGCGGTCATATAGACGCGATCGAAGAGGTGCAAACGGAAAAAGTAAAGATCGGGATCGTTATAACGACGTTCAAACGCGAAAACTTCGTGATCGCGAACGTAAGCAAACTGACGAAAGAACTCCCCGCCGAAAATTTCGGCGTTTTCGTAATCGATAACGGGCGAACCCTCTCCGAAGCGGACGTTCCGGGAGCAACGCTTTTGCCCAATAAAAATCTCGGCGGTTCGGGCGGCTTTACGCGCGGCATTATGGAGATACTCAAACGAAACGGGGAATACACACACGTTCTTTTAACGGACGACGATATCCGCTTCCACTCCGAAATTTTCCTCCGAGCGCTTTCTCTCGTTCGATACGCGCTATCCCCCGAAAAACTGACGATCGGCGCGTCCATGATGCGGCTTGACAAAACCTATTTACAGCACGAATACGGAGCGAATTGGCTCGGTTATACGCTGACTTCCAAGAATCACAACTTCGATCTTCGTGAGAAACTGTCCTTGATCCGGAACGCCGAAAGCGATATCCCGGATTACACCGCTTGGTGGTTCAACTGCTTTTCGCTTGCCCTTCCTATGGAAAAAGGGCTCCCGCTTCCTCTTTTTATCAAAGGAGACGACATCGAGTACGGACTTCGCTCGGGAAACGACGTATTGCTTATGAACGGCATCGGCGTTTGGCACGAACGCTTCGAGATGAAATACAGCGGCGAATTGGAATACTATATCAAGAGAAACGAAGCGATCATAAACGCACTGTATCGCCCCGACCTGAATTGGTTTTTCCATTTCAAAAAACTCGTTGTCGCGGTCGGAAAACAACTCGTTTATCAGCGCTATTTCGCAGTGGATCTCATTTTCAAAGCATATAAGGACTTTATTCGCGGCGCAAACTATCTAAACGCGCTCGACGCCGAAAAATTACACGGAGAGATCCGCGCCGTCGTCCAAAAACAAAAGACGCTCGAAGAACTCGTACAAATGGGATACGACGTTTCGAAACACGAGATCTTTACTCCTTCCAAAAAGCAATCCAAAAACAAAGTATTCCAGCAAGTCATTACGCTGAACGGCTATTTATTGCCAAAGTGGACGTATAATAGGCGCGAGCGCAGGACGTTCCGCCTCGTAAATATGATGGAACCCCAGCCCAAGAGCTTCTTCCGCGCCTATCGCGTCGTTCAATACAATCCCGAAACCAAAATGGCGTTCGTTACCAAGCAGAAACTTTGGCGCGTTTTCCACACAGGCTGGCGCCTGATCCTCTGCTTCTTTTCGATGCTCTTCAAATTCCGACACGCGAAAAATTCCTATCGAAAAAAATTCGATCGACTGACTTCTTTCGAATCTTGGAAAAAGCGTCTGGATTTTTAACGGCGCTACATCCCGCTATTACGCGAAGAACGGCTCCAAACGGAACCGTTCTTCTTTTCGTTCGACCTTTTGATCCGACCTTACAGTAAAATGCAAATCATTCCTCCGCGCCCTTCGTTTACCATCTTTCCGAGGGTCTTGCGAACTTTGTTTTGCGCATCTTCGGGGATCCCGGACAGCTTATTTGAAATTTCCTCTCGTACCAGCATATTCAAAGATTTCCCGAACAGGTTGGTCTCCCAAATTCCCTTCTTGTTCGTTTCAAACTCGGAAAGCAAGTATTTAACGAGTTCTTCTCCCTGTTGCTCCGTTCCCACGATCGGATTGACCTCGGTGTTAACGTCCACTTTCATAATATGCAGGGAAGGCGCGGACGCTTTCAGGCGAACGCCGCAGCGACCCGACTGCTTAAAGATCTCCGGCTCTTCCAAAACCATTTCGTCAACGGACGGAGCTACTACGCCGTATCCCCTTTCTTCCACGTCCGCCAGAGCGGATTTCAGCTTATCATACGCGGCTCCCGCTTTCGAGAGATAGCGAACGTAAGTCATCATACCGTACTCCCCGTTGATCTCCACTCCCGTTTCTTCGGACAAAACCTTGTAAAAGAGATCCTCGCGCGCCGTCAGATCCACCTTGACGCTTCCGTTCGCCGCATTGATATAAGACACGCGCGCGCTTTCGAAATAATCACTGTTTTCAAGAAAAGAATCCAGCTTGCGAGCGTCTTTCATAGCGCGAATATCTTGCGTTCCTTCTCCGATCGCCTCAAAAAGATGCGCCATGATCTTACTTTCCTCCCCAAGCGCACGCATCCATTCGGGAATGGAAAAGTCCACGGTTTTTACGGGGAATTCGTATAGAACGCTTTCCAAAACTTCCGCAAAGTCGTTTTCGTTCATTTTAAGAACGTTCTTGGCGACCACGCTGATCCCGTATCGTTCGGATAAAGCGTCGCGCAACTTTTCGGTATCCGCCGACGACGGGTCTTTTGCGTTTAAGATCATAACGAAGGGTTTTCCGATCGATTTCATTTCCTTGACCGCCCTTTCTTCCGCCTCCACGAACGCAGAACGGGGAATATCCGAAAGCGATCCGTCTTGCGTAACGAGAACGCCGATCGTGGAATGCTCGCGGATCACCTTTTCCGTCCCGATCTCCGCCGCCTTTTCAAAAGGGATCTCCTCTTCCTGCCACGGCGTTCTGACCATACGCGGTTTTCCGTCTTCTTTATCGCCTTCCGCGCCTTCGACCATAAAGCCCACGCAGTCCACGAGTCTGACTTTCGCCTGCATTCCGCCTTGAAGAGCGAGTTTAACGGCGTCAGAAGGAACGAATTTCGGCTGCGTCGTCATAACGATCTTTCCCGCTGCGGATTGGGGCATTTCGTCTGTGGCGCGCTTTTGTTCGTTCGGATCGGCGATATTGGGAAGAACGAGCGTCTCCATAAATCTTTTGATAAAAGTCGATTTTCCCGTTCTGACGGGGCCGACGACGCCGAGATAGATATCCCCTTTCGTCCTCGTTGCAATATCGTTATAAAGATCGAATTTATCCATACACGCCTCCAAATTGTTTATCCGTAATTTATACGCAGAGGCGCAAAGCGATATGCAAACGTTTGAAAAATTTTCTTTCTTATTATTACTCGGATAATAAAAACGGCTCGCTCTTGAAGCAAGCCGTCTTTTCGGACTGATCATCGAACGACCGAAGATCTTTACGATCGCATTGAAAACCCACGATCAAAGAAGGAGCGTTTTATCCTCGCCCATTCCGAGCATTCCGGTCAAGTCGTATTTCTTGCCGTCCTCGTCGCGAACGTAGCCTTCGAGTTCGCCGAAAGTAACGTAATAATCGATATTTACGACGAGCGCGTGCATGATCATCGGGTTGATTCCGTACACTTTGAATTTCAAATTGACCATATCATGCTCATCTTTTACGATCCATTCGGCGTAATTCTTGAAATCCTTGGTCTCGGGAACTCTCTTGAAGGTAACGGGGGGAAGCAAGCTGGATTTGCCTTCGAACCACAAAATGTTCTCGTTGTACTTATCTTGATCGATGGATTGATTGCGGGTCAGGTTGAAGGCAAGGAATTTCTTTTCTCCGTCGATCTCGCATTTGCCCATCGTCGTAACCCAATCGTAATGGGCGCGACGGGGATAATAGCCTCTGTGATCGTCCACAACGGCAACGGTTTCGCCGTCGGAGAGCATCTCCTCGCCGTTGATAACGAGCCTACCTTCCGCCTTAAAGAAATCTTTTTGGCTGTAAAGCGGGCGGGGGCGCTTTTTATCGAAGGGAATACTGACGACGCACGGATCGGAAAGCCTCGTCAATTCGAAACTGTATTCGATCGTTGCTTCGGAATAATTTTCTTTGATCGCTTCCACGGCGGTCATATCTTCCCTTCCCTCGGTAATCAAGCATTTGCCCTTGTGTTCGCCCGAGAGGGAGCATTTGCCGTCTTGGAAGTTGTTGACGTATTTAACGAAGCTGACGTCCGTTTTCCCTTCCGCGACCGATCCGTTTAAGAGGTTGGGCGCGATAACGGTCTCCTTCGAGGGGAGATTCGTATCCCAGCAATAAACTTTTTTCGTGCGTTTATCGTAAAAGATATTCATCGTTTTCCCGAAGATACCCATATCGCAAACGACAGCGAGAAGAACACCGTTCTTCAAATGCACTTCGGTCGCCTCCCAAAGGGTAAGTTTCAAACGGTTAAAGCAGTTGGGAAGCGCGGTCGGCCCTTTGAGTTTAACGAGATCCATTTCCTCAAACTCTTTGTCAAAAGTTCCGAATTCGCAAGTTCCGTCCGGTTTGACTATGCTTTTCGGCGTGGGAACCGCTCTGCGCTTTTCCGATATATATTTGCTGTATTCGCCCATAGTTTTCTCCTTTTGATTGGATTTTATTATATTATAGCACTTAATATGCCCGTTTTCAAGAGGCTATTTTTCAAAAAAAAGAGAAGGGATTTTTCAAATTCCTTCTCGATACGATCGCCGATCGATACGCCGCAACTTTGTTTGGAAACGAACGAGGATATTTTATCCTACGATCGTGGCGTTTATAAGGCGATAATACGTGCTGCCCTCGTCCTCGTACGTATCGAAAAAACCGTTCAAAACGAGGATCTCATCGCGCGCGGGATAGTCTTCCGGACATTTTAAGTCCCCTTGCAAAACGAATTCCAAGCCCACGCTGCAACAATTCGGCGTATCTTCCACAACGATAGACGCGTGATACTCTTCGAGAGAACTGACGAAGTAAGAAGCATAGCGACCGCGAACTTTGACCTCCGCGCCGATATAACGCTCCGGATTCCCGATCATATTGCTTAACTGCGCGTAAGCGAGAAGGGGATTCAGCGCGGTAAGATCCACGTACGTCTCTCTCTCCTTCTCTTCTCCGTCTTTGGCAGGTCCCGTTTGCGCGCGCCTAAAAACGCCCGTGCAAGAAGCAAAGCAAAACAAAAGAATCGTCAGAAGGATCGCCGCGACAAGTTTTTTCATCTCATTCGAGGATCTTTTTCGCTTTTTGATAGCCTGCGATCGAGATCGCGGGTAAGCAAGCGGAGAGCGCCGCCAAAACGCCGGGCAATATCGCCTGCGACTTAATGGAACAAGCGGGATTACCGCCGCAATAACCCGAAAGGATCTCCGCGTTCTCAATCGAAAGCGCCACCGCAAAGCACGCGACGAACAGACCGACTTCAACGGCGGAGATCGCGAGCGAGATCACCGACGCCCCTTTCTTATTCGTAATTCCCGCTACGAGTCGAACGATCAAATTCGCGAGAACGGCAAGGAAGGCAAAGATCGTTAAAACGGATAAAACGCGAACCTGCGACCCTGCGTAATAGTTAAAGGGAACCGCCATATCGCCGAGCGCCGCGCTCGCTTTGGAATAATTGCCTCCGAGCGCCGCGAACAAGCAGTTAAATCCGCTGATCCTGACTTCGTTCCCCGACATATCCGCGTTATAAACCGCCGCCCAATCCAGCAAAAACAAAAGCAAAGTCACCGCGGATAAAAACAGCGCGATCAAAGGAAATATCCGGATCCTTTTTATTTGCTTTTCGAACTCTTTTTGTTTTTGCGCCATCATTCTTTCTTGCGCGTAATTCTTTTTAGCCATTTACCATTCTCCTTTCGCCTAAAAGCGGTTCAGCATTTTCCGCACGTGCATTTTCCGACCGACGCCCCGCCGCATAAAAAAGACAGACCGACGCCGATCGCCGCGAGGATCAAAAGAGCGAGAAGAACGAGAGCGCAAACGAACGCCGCGTTTTTCTTCTTCTCTTTTCGAATCTCTTCTTCGCTTTTTTCTTCTTTTTCTTCGCCCTCGAATTCCTCTTCGATGGCGATATCCGACTCTTCTAAGGCAAGCGCTTCGCTATTTTCCGGTCGCATATTTTCCATACGCCCCCTCCTTTTATTTCGTTACGTAATACGACAGTCCCTCGTAAGAATCCAAAACGGTCAGTTCGCTGACTTCAAAGGATAAAAACACGACGGTCTCAACGGTATTATAATCGATTTCGCCCTCGTTGTAAGCGAATATTTTGATCTCGGTCTTTTTAGAAGAGGGGATCGTTCCTTTGAGATGGACCCAAGTTTTATCGGGCGTATCTTCGCTTTGATTCTTCGGCGCCGGGATCTCTCCTTCGTAAGACAAAAGAAAACCGATGATCGTATCCTTTCCGCAATTACAGCCGTATCCCGAAGAACATTTGCGAACGCCGCAGAAGTACTCGTTTCCTTCCGTGTCTTCGAGTAAATATGTAAAACAATCGTACTCGATCTCTTTTCCCGCGTATTGCTCGGGATTATATTGCATATTCGTCATAACGAGGAAGAAGGTTTCTTCCGTCAGTTTATAGCTCTTTTCGCTTGCGCATGAAGCAAAAAGCAGCGAAAGGGCGAGAAACGCCGCCAAGCAAACGATCCGTCTTGTTTTCATTTTCGTTTAGCCCCCATCGCCGCGCCGATGATCCAAAAAATCGCAAACGCGATCGCCTCCGCAACGACGATCGTAGGACCGACGGGCGTTCCGAACATGATGGACGCAAATAGTCCGAGAAGCGCGGTCGAAACGGAGAGCGCCGCCGAACAGATCGTAACGGACAAAAAGCTTTTGAACACACGCATCGCGGAGAGCGCGGGGAAAATGATCAAAGCGGAAATCAAAAGCGATCCCACGAGGTTCATCGCTAAAACGATGACCACGGCGATAACGACTGCGATGATCAAGTTATAAAGATTGGTGCGAATGCCCGTCGCTTTGGAAAAATTCTCGTCAAACGTAACGGCGAAGATCCGATTATAAAAGAGAACGAATACAACCACCGTAACGAGCGAAAGCCCCGCCGAGATCCATACTTCCTGCTCCGTCAGGGTCAAAACCGAGGTCGAGCCGAACAAAGTTCCGCAAACGTCCGCGGATACGTTCGACGACGTCGGAAACAAATTCATAAGCAAATAGCCGAACGCAAGCGCGAATACCGAGATCAAAGCGACGGACGCGTCACCTTTGATACGGGCGTTTTGACCCGTTCGGAGGAGCAATATCGCGGAAACGACCGTTACGGGCATTACGATAAACATCTCGTTCGTTAAGCCGACCACCGCCGCAACGGACATCGCGCCGAACGCCACGTGGGACAAACCGTCTCCGATAAAAGAAAACCGTTTCAATACGAGCGTTACGCCGAGAAGCGAAGAGCACAAAGCGATCAAAACGCCCACGATCAACGCATACCGAACGAAGGGGAATTGCATATATTGCCCGAGCTTTTGGAAGGCTTCGATCATACGCTTTCCTCCTTTCCCGTAAACGACTTTCCGAGATCGCTATCCAAGTATTCTTTTACGCTTCCGAAAAAGGTTTGCCGCCCGATATGCAGGATCTTATTCGCGTACTTGACCGCCGCCGACACGTCGTGCGAGATCATAATGATCGTGATCCCCTCATCGTTCAACTTTCGAATGAGTTCGTACAGCTCGATCGTAACGCGCGGATCCAAGCCCGTTACGGGTTCGTCCAAAAGAAGGATCTTTCTCGTAGCGCAGAGGGCGCGCGCGAGAAGTACGCGCTGCTGTTGCCCGCCCGAAAGCTCCCGATACGAGCGATTTTTCAGCGCGGTAAGCCCCATTTTTTCGAGGTTTTCCCTCGCCTTTTTTCGATCTTCCTTCGTATAAAACGGGCGGAACTTTTCGCCGGATAAGCACCCCGAGAGAACGACTTCCCAAACGGATGCCGGGAAATCGCGTTGAACGAGGGTTTGCTGCGGTAAATAACCCACGTCGAATCGACGCAAGCCTTCCCCTCTCTCGATCTCGCCTCCAAGGGGCTTCAAAAGCCCCAAAAGGGTTTTCATCAAGGTGGTTTTACCGGAGCCGTTCTCGCCTACGATCGCAAGATAATCCCCTTCGGAAACCGAAAATGATAAGTTTTTAACGACGGCGCCGTTCTCGTAGCCGAGCGTCAGATCGTTGCATCGAAGTTGCTCCATAGTTCTCCTTTTTTATGCGGCAAGCGCTTTTTTCAACACTTCGAGATTTTTCTCCATAACGGAAAGATAATTTCTTCCGGCAGCGTACTCTTTTCGATTCGCCGATTGAAGGGAATCCAAAACCAAAATGGTTTGATTTTTCGCGGCGGAATTGTTCTTAATGCTTTCCGCAATATCGCTTTTCGAATTTTCGAGTTTCAGTATTACTTTCAGCCCGAGTTCGTTTACTTTGTTCGACAAAAAAGCGATGGTTTCGAAACTCGCGTTTACTTCCGCCGAACAGCCTACGAACGCGGCGTAATAGCTAAGATCGTAATCGCGAACGAGATAACGGAACGGGAAGCGATCCCCGAATAGGATCGTGTCGCGCGGGGCGCTCCGCACCGCGGCGGCGTAAGCATCATCCAGCTCGCGCAAAGAGCGAATGTAGCTCTCCGCATTGGATTCGTACGCTTCTTTTCCGTCCGAGTCTATTTCCGCTAAAACGTCTGCGATCTTTCGAACGAAGAAGGCGGCGTTTTTTAAGGAAAGCCAAACGTGTTCGTCAAGCCCCCCCTCTTCCTCTTCTTCGCGTTCCATTCCTTCCGCGAATTCTTCCGTGACCGCCCGATCGCCGAGAAGTTCCAATAAATTCAGCGCGCGCATCTTTTTGTTTTTAACGCTGCGCAGAATGTCTTTCACCCAATCGTCCGACTCGCCGCCGACATACAAAAAAACGTCCGCCTCTGCGATCGCCGCAATATCGGCAACGCTCGGCTGATAGGAATGAAGATCCGCGCCGCTGTCTTCAAGAAGCGTAACGGAAACGGAATCGACTTTTTCCCCCACCACGTTCATGACCCAATCGTATTCGGGGAAAATCGTGCAAACCACTTTGACCTTCCCGTCGTCCGCCTTTTTGCAGGACGCGAAGATACAAGCGCAAGACAGCGCCGTTATAAGGGCAATTAAAACTAATGTAATTTTCTTTTTCATTATAAACCTCCTTCAAAAAACGTTTCGTTCCGATGCGAAAGGAGGTTCAATCCGACAATTTTACTTTCAGCGAAACGAGAGAATCAAAAGAGAAAATTTTATTTTCGTTTTCCTCCGTGTCAAACGAGGAAATACTTCCCCTGAAAAGGGCGATCAAAAGGATCGAAGCAAGCGCGAAAAGCGATCCGGCGACCTGAAGAAGATCGCAGGTCGGGCAGTTCTCCCCTTGGCATTCGTGATGCGCGCTCTCCGCGCCCACGTATGCGAAAGAAAAAAGCATCAAAATCGAAAGGATCAAAGCAAGCGGGCGAAGGTACTTTCTCATTTTCCGCCTCCCGCGCAATCTTTGCAAACGCCGTACAGCAGGCATTCGCCCCTACTTAAAGAAAATCCGTCTTTTTCTTTGAGCGCGCGCTCGAAAGGCGCGGCGGCTTCGGCGGACACGTGCTCCGTTTTACCGCAGCGAAGGCAGGAAATATGGATCTTTCCGGCGCACTTTCCGCTTGCGGCATAGCGATACGCCACCGCGCGATCCTTCCCCTTCTGCACGCGTACGATCTCCCCTTCCTTTTCCATAAGCGCAAGATTGCGATAGATCGCGCTTTTGCTGACGAAAGAAGAAAGCGCCTCTGCGATTTCAAGGGCGGTTACGGATTCGTCCGTCTTTCCGATAAAATAATCCAAAATCAGTTTTCTCTGCTCGGTTGCGTATGACATCGTTTCTCTCAATTTGCGACTGATTCGCAAATTCATTATAGCATCGAGCCTAAAACCCGTCAATAAAAGAAAAATGATTATTTGTTATTTTTTTCGAAACTTGTATAGGATTCGCTATATGGACGCTGCGATCTGTTGCCTTTTCCCCTTTCTCGATCGGAATTAACGTTGACTTTTTCAAACAAACGTGGCATACTGAAACTGCGAAAACATTTCGAATCTTTTTTCCCCAATGGGGCATAATTCGGTAATTATGCCTTAGCACTTATATCCCCATTGGGAATATTCGAATGTTTTCGCGAACTTGCGCGGGCATAGTTATATTTGCCGTCTCGCAAGAGGCGGCATCTTATTTTCGGGGGTATATATGATTGCTTGTTTTCTTATAGAAGAAACTATCATTCGCCATTACGGAAGGGACAAAAGAATTCTGCGAGAATTGATCAAAGATCTGATCGTTCAGGGCGTACGGAATTTTATTATCCCCGTTTACGGAACGTACACGCAATTAGCTGCGGAAGTCTTCAAAGAGCTATTGCAAGATTACAGACCTTTTGAAATTACAATGTTATACAACGACAATCGAACCGCTCTCCAATTGCGCGAAAAGTATAAAAACACGGGGATCGGTTTGGAAGGAAAAATAATCAACGAAGAAGAACGAGTTCCGTATGTTCGTTTTGCGATCGAAAGAAATCGAACCTTGATCGATAAAAGCGATATCGTTATATGCTATATCAATCGTTCGGCGAATAAAGAAATATGGCAAGACGTCAGTCAATATTGTACTTCGATAAAAAAACGGTTTTATAATTTACACGTTCCGTCCTCACCGCAGGAACCGCTCGTTGACTATGAAGATACGAGAAGCAAATTTCAAAAAGATTTCCCGTTTTTCGAATTTTAACGATGCGTTTTACTCTTTCTCCCCTACTTTGCCGCCTTTGATAAATTCGTTCAAAAGCGAAGTTTCGGGAATGGTCATATCCGGGATCAGCGCGACCTCTTTCAGCGCCTCGCGGATATTATCCGTCCAAGGATGCGGAAAAGCGTCCAATGCGTTTCCCAAGCAACGTTTGTAAACGAGCAGCTCGTAATCATACACGCTATCCACCGTATAACCCGCTTTATAAACGTAGGGATAGATATACACTTTTTCCGCTTTTAAAACTTCCTCCCATTGAAGAAGGGTATCTTGGAGTGAATAGCCGCGCGAATAATAATCGCGCAAAATGCGGCGCAAAAGGCGAAGCTCAACGGGAGCCACGTGCCTTCCGCTCGGAAGCGCGAACTCGCGCCGCGGAGAAATATAAACGCCCTCCACTCTTTCGCCGTCGATCGCATATTTCCCGAGAACGACGGGGTTTAAGGCGTGAATGCCCTCCACGATCGTAACGTCCTCTTCTTCCGCTTCGATCTCCCTTGTTTCGCCGCTTCGTTCGCCCCGAACGAAATCGAAAGACGGAACGACGACTTTTTTCCCTTCGAGAATGCTTTCGAGGGTAAAGGTCAACAATTGAACGTCCATTGCGGAAAGCGAATCGAAGTCGCGAACGCCGGAAGGCAGGATCTCGATCTTATCTCGGTCTATGAAAAAGTCGTCCGTGGAAATGCGATGAACCTTTACGCCGCGAAATTCCAATCGATCGGCAAGAAGGTTGGCAAAGGTCGTTTTCCCGCTGGCGGAAGGCCCCGCGATCATAATCATCCGAACGGATTTTTTATTGTATATTTTATCCGCGATCTTAATGACCTGCGAATCGAAATTAAACTCGCTGTTATAAATCAGCGAAGACAGTCTTTGCTTTGCAAATTGCTCCATTTTTGCCCAATCGATCATCGTTTTGCCCTCTTACTCATTGTAACACCTTTGTCAAGACGAGGCAAGAGCGGTCTTTTCAGTTTATGAAAAGAAACCGCGCTTCGTGACGAATAAAGGACTTTTCTTTTTTTTGAGCCCTCTACTCTTTTCCTCACGCCGTTGACAGCGGGCGGCGCTTCCTTTATAATGAAAAGCGCAAAAGATCCCGAAGCGCTTATCGATCGGGAAAGGAGCGATCAAGATGGATTCAGCCGACCTCAAATACTTGTTTTCGAAAATCGATCATACCCTTCTTTCCGAAACCGCCACGAAAGAAGACCTCGCCTCTCTGATCCGCGAAGCGGAGGAAGCGGGCGCCGCGAGCGTTTGCGTTCCGCCGAGCTTCGTAAAAGACGCGAGAGCGCAGGTCAAAACCGTTCGTGTGTGTACCGTGATCGGATTTCCGAACGGTTATTCCACGACGGAGAGCAAAGTTTTCGAAACGGAGGACGCCGTTCGAAACGGAGCGGACGAGATCGATATGGTCATAAACGTAAACCGAGTAAAAGACGGCGATTACGATTTTGTTCTCCGCGAGATCCGCGAGATCAAAAAGGCCGCCGCCGGGAGAACGTTGAAGGTCATCATAGAGACCTGCCTTCTGACGCAAAAGGAAAAGATCGAGCTTTGCCGCTGCGTAACAAAGGCTGGCGCGGACTATATCAAAACCAGCACCGGCTTTTCCAAAGCGGGCGCCACGTTAGACGACGTGGCTCTCTTCAAAAAATATATCGGAAAAAACGTTAAGATCAAAGCCGCGGGCGGTATTCGCACGGCGGAAGACGGCTTCGCTTTTCTTAACGCGGGGGCGGATCGGATCGGCGCAAGCGCCATCATCAAAAACTATTTGAAAAAATGAAACTCGTCGTTCAAAGGGTAAAAAACGCCCGTCTTTCGGTGGATAACAAACTCGTTAGCGAGATCGGAAAAGGTCTCGCGGTGTACGTCGGCGTGGCAGCGGGCGATACGTTCGCGTCCGCCGATTTTCTCGCGGAAAAACTCGTTAAACTTCGCATTTTCGAAGATGAAAACGGGAAAATGAACCTTTCGGTCAAAGACGTTTCGGGTGAGATCCTTTCCATTTCCCAGTTCACCCTGCTTGCGGACGTATCTCACGGCAATCGCCCCGGGTTTTCGGGCGCGGAACGACCGGAAAGAGCAAACGAAATATACGAATATTTTTCAAATAAAATCGCCTCTCTCGGCGTCCCCGTAAAAAAGGGCGTGTTCGGAGCGGATATGGAGATCCTGCAAACGAACGACGGTCCCGTTACAATCCTTTATTAAAAAAAAGCGGCTCGTCGCCGCTTTTTTTATTTATTTTGCTTCTTCAAAAGTTCTTGCGCTTCGTAATAAGGAACGGAAACGAGCTTTGTCTTTACGAGTCCTTTTTGAACGAGGTCGGCCGTTTCTTCGTATAAATATTCGCTGCGAACGTTCGAAGGCGGCGTCGCGCTTTTTTCGAGAGAATGAACGCGAACGAGTTCTTCCACGAGGCGAAGCGCGCGGGTCAACCCCTGCTCGCTTTTGATTCGGATCATCATCGGAGTTGCCTCGTAAGCTTTGATTTCGCCCATATATTGCTGGTGATAAACGGTTTGCTTATAATCGTCCACGTTCAGGGCGAAGAACAAACAAAGCGTCTTTCCGCGTATGCGCGACTTCAAGAGGGTATCCCTGCCCTTGTAAAAGGTTTCTCCGGGGAAACTGTCGCGGATCTTTACGCCCTTGCAGGAAAGCAGTTCCGTTTTGATCGCGGTATAGTATTCTTTCCTTTCGTGCGCCCCTTGCTTCAATTTCGCGGTAAATCCGCGAACGTATTTTTTCAACGTTACGTATCGTCCGGCAAGGTCCACGGGATCGTATGAATTCATATCGCCCTTTCCGTCCGAAAGAAGCTCCCCGTTCGGCGCTTCTTCCTCCGCAAGTTCGAATTCGACGTCTTCCTCCTCGTCGCTACCGTCGGCGTTTTCCTCTTCCGCAAGTTCGAAGGAAACGTCCTCGATCTCCTCTTCCTCGCTTTCCTTGCTTGTCTCTCCGTCGAGCAAATCGAAAACAACGTCCTCGATCTCTTCGTTTTCTTCGCTACCGGTCGCGTCGCTTTGGGCGTCTTCCTCATCCGCCAAATCGAAATCTACGTCTTCGATATCGTCTTCCTCGATCTCTTTATCCTGCCCGCGTTCGGATAGACCCCTCGGGAAGGAGGCAGCCTTCGCCTCGTATTCTTTGATCAACCCCTTTTCGATAAGAGCGTCCGTTTCCTCGTAAGGCAGAAGAGAAGCGTAATCGACCTTGGAGGCGTCCTTTTCCGTAAGGTTTCTTTCCGCCGCCGCCAAGGCGATGAGGTTTTTCGCTCTTTTAAGCCCCAGCGGAGATTTTACTCTGACCATCATCGGATAGTCCGCGTATGCCTTTTTATCCGACGCGTCCGTATGATGATATTTCGCGATCTCGAACAAGGTAGGATCGAGCGCCAAATACACGCGAAGGGTTTTTCCGCGTACTTTGGCTTTCGCGTACGTTTTTCTTCCCAAATAGAAACTTTCCGCCGCCCAAGAGAGGCGCGATTTTAAGCCGAGGGCAAGGCAATAATTTTTAAGATCGGAATAAAAGGCTTTCGCCTTTTCGTTTTGGATAATGCGAGAAAGAAAACTTCTGTCGTAGCGGGTAACGAAGAGCGGCGCCTTGACTTCTTCCGAAGCGGGCTTTTCCTCGTTTTCGTTTTCTTGGATCTCGTCTCTTTGAGGGAGATCTTCGGGAAGGGGTTCGGGAGTCTCTTCCTTTTTCGGCTTTCTCTTCTTGGGTTCTTTCTTGGGAGCGGATTCCCAAACGTCGTTCATCTCGATTTCCGCTTTTTCCTCTTCTTCCGCCGCGGCTGCGACCAATTTTTCCGCGTCCGACACTTTCATCGTCGATTCGGTCGCTTTGATGAGCTTTTTCTTGATAAGAGCTTCGTCCGATTCCGAGGGAAGTTGCTTAACGTAATCCACCTCTTTCGGAAATTCCAGCGAATAAACGAAATGCGTCGTAAAAGCGTCGGCGGAAAGCCTTCTGGCAACCTTATAATCGGCGGCGTTTCGAACGGGAACGAGCATCGGCGTGTTCTCGTAGGTTTTCAAGTGAGAAAGATCCTGATGCGGATATTCGGAGGGATCGTAGGACTCGGGAGAAAGCGCGAAACAAAGGCATAAAGCACCCCCGCGAACAACGAGTTTAACGAGGGTATCTTTCCCCGTAGTAAAACTTTCCGCGCCCCAAGAAGAGCGAGCCTTTACCCCTTCGAAAGAAAGACAATAGTTTTTGATTTTGGAATAGAATTCCTTTAATTTGGAATTTTGAATGATCAAAGAAGCAAAACTGCGATCGAGTTTAACGACGGTTACTTTCCCGTCTTTCGGTTTGCCCTTTATAAAAACGTTTTTTGATTTTTTTACGGTGTTTTTATCCATATCTCCCGCCTTATAAATGCTGATACGACTATTATAATCTATTTGATTATAATTTGCAACCGAGGCTTCCTGCCTTTTTGTGCGCTTATTTTACAGTGATCGACGCGCAAAAGAAGAAAAAGAAGCTCGGCGCGCGTTTTCTTCGAGCCGAGTCCGCACGTCTTCTCCGAATCCGAACGAAGAAGAAAGGCGTGACCATTCTCGGGAAACGTCGGTATCCGAAACCACCATATTATCCGAACACAGGGCGCACGGGATCCCTTGTTCGAGAAAGCGGCGAACGGGGTGTTCCGAAAGGTTTCTGACAGCGCCCGTTTGCAAATTACTCGTTAAGCAAACTTCGATCGTTACCCCGTCTCGTTTTACACGCGCCTGCAAGGCTTCGTCCTCCGCAAGTCGAACGCCGTGACCGATCCTTTTGGCTCCGAAATCGAGCGCCGCGCGAACGCTGTCCGATCCGGCGGCTTCGCCCGCGTGGATGGTTATATTCAAAGAAAAGCGGCGCGCGAGATCAAAGATCTCTTTGTAGCTCTCCGTCGGATACAGAGCTTCCGCCCCCGCGAGGTCCACCCCGACTACTCCCTTGCTCTTAAACTCCGCGGCGAGTTCCACCGTTCTTTCGTTTAGCTTTCTCTCTTGCCCTCTCATACAGCAAAAGATCAAGCCCATCGGAAGAGAAGAGCGTCGCATTCCCTCTACCGCGCTTTCGGCGATCTTCTCGATCGAAGCGCCCTTTTTTGTATGCAACAAAGGCGCAAAGCGGATCTCGGCATATTCGTATCCCATATCGCGCAATCGGTTTGCCAAAAGCGTTACGGCGAGGGAAACGGCTTCTCCGCTTTGCATAACGGAAACGGGAAGAACAAAGCGGTCGAGATATTCGTTCAAAGAGCGAGCGCCCTTCGCGGAAAGAAGAGAAAAAAGCGCTTCGTCCTCTTCCGTCGGCAAGGGAAAAGAGGAGAGGCGCGCAAGTTTTTTCAGATCGCTCGGCAAAAGCGAACCGTCTAAATGAAGATGCAGGTCGATCATAGATCGGCGCGGGATAAAAGCTCTCCCGAAAGAGAATACAGGCAAATTTCCTTTTCGCTCAGGATCAAATAGCTTTTTTCCGTTCCCCCTTTCGGAAGGCTGAGAGAACCGGGGTTCGCGATCACGCCTCGCTCGGTTTTTTCGATAAAACCGGTATGGAAGTGCCCGTACAAAAGAGCGTCGTAATCGCCTTTGGGGGGATTTTCTTTATTAAAGCGGTCGCCGTGCGTTAAAAAAACGGTTTTGTTATCGAGAAGCAAAACGGCGCTTTCCGCGAGGTAAAAATCCGAAACCGTTTGATCCACGTTGCTGTCGCAATTCCCGCGAACGGCGATGATCCGACTTTTTTTTTCGTTCAAAAAAGCGGATAGTTCCAAGGGAGAATATCCCTCGGGCAAAGGATTGCGCGCGCCGTGATAATAAAGGTCGCCGAGAAGCGCGATCTTATCCGCTCCCGCTTCCTTCGCTTTTTCAAAAAAGATGCGTGCGTTCGTTAGCGATCCGTGTATATCCGAAGCGACTGCGATTTTCATTTTTCCTCTCCTTTGAAATGCTTTACGAGGGCGTCGAGCGCGAGGCAATAGCCTTCGAGCCCTTTTCCGATCACGCGTTCGAACGCATAATAAGATACGAAACTGATCTTGCGAAACTCTTCGCGGCTGTCCACGTCCGTGATATGGACCTCCACCGTCGGAATACCGACCGCCTTCAAGGCGTCCAAAATCGCGACGGAAGTATGCGTGTAGGCGCCGGGATTGATTACGATGCCGTCTGCCTTTCGATAGGCGCGCTGAATAAATTCGCAGATTTCCCCTTCCGAATTGGATTGCAAGGTTTTTACCCTTACGCCGATCTCTTTCGCGTGCGTTTTGATCTTGCGAACGAGCGCTTTATAGTCTTCTTTTCCGTAAAGATCGGGTTCGCGAACGCCGAGCATATTCAAATTAACGCCGTTTATGACCCATATCGTTTTCATATTTCCCTCGCTTTTCTTTCGATCTCAAATACTGCGTCCGCGATCGAGCCGTCATTTGAAACGGTAAAATCCGCCGCCTTTTCGTATAAAGGCGCGCGCTCCTTATACAAGCGCTCGATATTGCCCCCTTGGGAGAGCGGTCTTCCCTCGTCCGAGAGAGAGGCAAGATCGCGTTTCAAATAAACGATAACGCCGTTCTCTTTCAAGTTCAGGCAATTCCTCGCTCTTTTGATCGCGCCGCCGCCCGTCGCGATCACGATACCGTGTTTTTTAGACAATTCGGCGATCGCTTCTTCTTCATACAGGCGAAACGCCTCTTCCCCTTCCCTTGCAAAAATCTCGGGGATCGAAGCGCCTCGCATTTTTTCGATCTCTTTGTCCGTATCCGCAAAGGGTCGCGAAAGGGAAGTCGCGAGAGCTAAGCCGACCGAAGACTTTCCGCAAGAAGGCATTCCCACGAGAACGATGTTTCTCTCCTCCGCAAGAATTTCCCGAACGATCTCGTCCACCCTTTCCTTACTCGGCAATTTACCCGTAAATTTTTCCGCGGTATAAGCCGCCTGCCCGACCAGCATATCGAGCCCCGTCGCAACGCGCAGTCCTCTTTCTTCCGCCATCAGAACAAGACGAGTCTTAAACGGATTGTATATGACTTCCTGAACGCCGATCAAACGCGGAAATAAAGAAAGGTCGATCAAGCAATCCTCGTTTGCGGGAAAGGTCCCGACAGGAGTCGTGTTGATGATAAAATCGGCGTCGTAGTGACGGGAAATATTGTCGTAACGATCTTCGCCGCTGCGACTGATCTTAATTATCTTTGCGGCGCCTCTCTCTTCGGCGAGATAATGCGCCGTGTTCGAAGTGTTTCCCGAGCCGAGGATCAAAACCTTTTTCCCGAAAAGCGAAACGCCCGCCTTATCCAACGCGTATTCCATTCCGCGAATATCCATATTGTAGCCGCAGAGTTTGCCGCCCTCGTCTATAACGAGATTCACGACGCCGAGCGCTTTCGCTTCGGGCGATATTTCGGATAAAAACTCGATCACCGCGCTTTTATAGGGGATCGTTACGTTGTAACCTTTATAACGGCGACTCCGAACGAAAGACGCCAGTTCCCCTTCCGGAACTTCCACAAGGTCGTACGGATAGCCGAGTTTTTCGTGAACGACTTTCGAATAGCTGTAATTCAGTCTTTTTCCGATCAAACAATAATCCGCCATATTACACCCCGAAATACTCGTTTGCCTCGGAAAGCGCGATTTCTTTTAAGCGGCAATCTCCGATCCCGAGGATCGTAACGAGGGTCAATCTTTCGCCCGCCCTCTTTTTATCCGCCGAGAAATGTGGAATAAGATCGCAAAGCGGCATCAAATCAACGGAAAGATCGGACTTTTCCAAAAGCGAAACGATCTCGGAATGATCTTTTTCCGAAAGCTCTCCTCTTTTTTTCGCCGTATCCGCCATAAGTTTTATGCCGTACGCCACGGCGAGACCGTGCGGAACGGAATAATTCGATTCCTTTTCCACCGCGTGCGCGATGGTATGCCCGAGGTTCAAAAACTTGCGCGCGCCGCTCTCCTTCTCGTCTTCCTCCACGATCCTGCGTTTCGCGTCGATCGAAAGAGAAATAAATTCGTCGAGATTCTCCGATGTGATCCCTTGCTTCAAAATATCAAAGATCCTACCCCCCTCGAGAACGGCGTATTTTACGCCTTCGCCAAGCCCGTTTCGAATCTCATCGTACGGGAGAGTCTTGAAAAAATCGGTATCGCAAACAACGAGATCGGGCTGATAAAAGGCTCCGACGAGATTTTTGCCCTGCGGCAGATCCACCGCGGTTTTCCCGCCGACCGAAGAATCGATCGCGGCAAGGAGCGTCGTAGGAACGTTTACAAAGCGAACGCCTCTCATATACGTTGCCGCCGCAAAGCCCGCCATATCTCCCGTTACACCGCCTCCGAGGGCGAGAACGGTATCCGTCCGCGTAAATTCTTCTTCCGCGAGAAAGGAAAGAATTTTTGCATATACGGAAAGATTTTTGGATTCCTCGCCCGCTTCGAAAACGAAGGAATAAGGCTCGAAACCGGCGTAAGCCAAATAATCGCACATTTCTTCCGAATAGAGAGGCGCAACGTTCGAATCGGAGATCACGGCGACTTTCCCTTTGAACCCGCGCTCTTTCAGTTCGTCCGCCACGCCTAGCCGCGCGCCTTTTTCGATCCAAACGTCGTAACTTTTCGATGCGTTTACTCTGATTTTCATAGTTTTTCTCCGTCCAATCGGCGCCGAAATGACTGCCCGACTTCGTAAATATAGGAAAACACGGTCGGGATATGCTCTTCGGGAACGTTTCCGAAATGCACTTCGAAATTGATATTTCCCGCATATCCGATCTCTTTTAATGCATCCACCGTTTCGAGGAAGGGAACTTTTCCGAAGTAGGGAACGAGATGATCGTCGCGATCGCCCGTGTTGTCGTGTAAATGTACCGCGCGAAGCCTCTTCCCGAGAAGACGGCAAGCGGATGGGCAATCTTCCCCCGTGATCAAAGCGTGTCCCGAATCGAAACAAACGCCGAAATTCTTTCCGAGCGCGTCTGCGGCGCGGCAAAGTTCCTCCGCCGAAGAATAAATCGTCGGGTACAGCTTTTTGAATTCACCCTGCGTTTTCTTGATAAACATATTTTCGAGAAGCGCGGTCACTCCGTTCTCTTCAAGCGCGCGATTCAACTTTTCAAACAATTCAAGATTCAGTAAAAAGCATTCTTCGCGGCGATAATCGCGCACGCAGTTTTCGAATTTGATCGGGTGTAAAACGATCTTGTCCGCGCCGAGCGCCGCCGTATAGCGGATCGCTTTTTCATAAATCGAAAGAATGGAAGAAAAGGTGCTTCCGTCATCCTCTCTGTAACCGAAGGGAGCGTGCGTTTGCCCGATAGAAAGCCCTCTTTCCTTCGCTTTTTTTCCGAGAGAAAAGAAAAAATCTTCGTCTCCGGGCGCGATCTCGCCTCTTTTCTTCTCGACATACAAGGGAAAATCCATCGCCTCGAAGCCCGCTTGGGAAACGAGGTCAAAACTGCGCTCGTAACCGAGCCTTTCGATATATCCGTAACCGCTTACGCTGATCTTTCTCATAGTTTTATTATAAAGACTTCGCGCGCGAATAGTCAACCACTTGAAAACGGGCAACTCGATCCTACTCTTCTCTTTTAAGAAACCGGCTCCGCCTTGGGCGATCTTCCCTTACGGTCGGAAAGACGGCGGGATCGCTCCCTCGAAACGAAGCGGGGCGGAGAAATCGCCGCTTACTCTTTCCTTCCTTGACGGGCTTCTTTTCATTCGCCGTTCCGCGCTTGCCGAGAAACCGCACCCGTCTTTCTATAATTCGCGATACGCTCGACTCCGCATTCTTTTCGAATGCTCCGCTCGGTATGACAATCTATACTGTCACTATACTGTCATCCCGACCGAAGCGGAGGGATCGCCTTGTTATAGCTGCCTACAACGCACTGCCTTTCTATTCTGTCATTTCGTACCGAAGGTCCGCGTAGAGGCGAAGCCTCATAGCGCTGTATCCGAGGAATCGCCGATTACTCCCTGCTTCCCTGACGGGCTTAATTTATTATTTGTCATTTCGTACCGTAGGTCCGCGTAGAGGCGTAGCCTCATAGCGCTGCACCCGACTGCTCAGGATAGCGAGTTTATTTGTCATTTCGAGCTTGTCGAGAAATCGCCGCGTATTATTATTCTACATTCGACCGACCCGCAATCGTTTTAATAATTCGCGATACGCTCGACTTCGCACTCTTTCGAACGCTCCGCTCGGTATGACAATCTAATATGACATTTCGTACCGAAGGTCCGCGTAAAGGCGAAGCCTCATAGCGCCCATCGCGGAGGGATCGCCTATTATTCCCTGCTTCCCTGACAAGCTTTATTTATTATTTGTCATTTCGTACCATAGGTCCGCGTAGAGGCAAAGCCTCATAGCGCAGCACCCGACTGCTCAGGATAGCGGGTTTATTTGTCATTTCGAGCTTGCCGAGAAATCGCCGCTTATTCTTTCCTTCCTTTGACGGGCTTTGTTTATTATTTGTCATTTCGTACCGTAGGTCCGCGTAGAGGCGAAGCCTCATAGCGCCCGAAGCGGAGGAATCGCCGCGTATTTTTTCATACTTGTCTGACCCGCTGTTTTTTATAATTCGCGATACACTCGACTTCGCATTCTTTTTGAACGCTCCGCTCGGTATGACATTTTTTATTGTCATTTTGAGCTTGTCGAAAAATCGCCGCTTACTCCCCGCTTCCCTGACGGGCTTTAATTATTATTTGTCATTTCGTACCGTAGGTCCGCGTAGAGGCGAAGCCTCATAGCGCCCATCGCGGAGGGATCGCCTATTACTCCCTGCTTCCCTTGACTGGCTTTGTTTATTATTTGTCATTTCGTACCGAAGGTCCGCGTAGAGGCGAAGCCTCATAGCGCGCTTGCCGAGAAATCGCCTATTACTCTCTGCTTCCCTGACGGGCTTCATTCATTGTATCGCCCGAAGTACGTTCCATTCGATTAAAACTTTCGGAATTTTTTTGAAAACCGCGTATAAGAGAAAAAGGAGCGTCCATAATTACCGTGACGGAGGTAAAAAATGGAAAAAACGAACAAACCCAAAAACGCAAAGTTTGCGTCCTTTATCAAGAAGAACCTATACTTAATTCTGATGATCGTGTGCGTCATTGCGATCGCCACGATGGTCGGCGTAACCTACGCGACCAAGCATAAGAGCTTGGACGGCGCGGTGGACGCAGTAGCGAAGGAAAAGGAAGACGAGCCGAAGGAACCCGCCGAAGAAACGGGAAGCGCGGAAGTCGTGTTTGCCGATCCTCTCGAGGGAGAGGTGGTCGGTGTGTTTAAAAACGACACCCTCGTTTACAACGCGACCTTAAACCAGTGGAGCACGCACGAAGCGTTAGACGTGGCGGCGGAAGTCGGAACGGAAGTAAAATGCGTGTACGACGGAACGGTGCAAAGCGTTACGACGAGCGTTCTTCGCGGAACGGAAGTCGTCATTGCCCACGAAAACGGAATGAAAACGGTTTACAGCTTGCTCTCTTCGGACGTTAAAGTAAGCGTCGGGCAAAAAGTAAAGAAAGGTGACGCGATCGGAACGATCGCGGAAAGCGGAACTTTCGAAAAACACAAAGGTCCCCACCTGCACCTTGAATTATACGACGCGTCCGGCAACAAAGCCGATCCTGCGGAATTTATGGAAAGCTCGGATAAATAGGCATAAACAAAAAAAATCCATCGGTCACCCGATGGATTTTTTCTTTGATTTTCTTTTAATGAACGATCAAGGAATGACCTGTCATTTCGGCGGGTTTTTCGATACCCATCGCGTCGAGAAGGGTCGGCGCAATATCCGCGAGAATGCCGCCTTCCGCGAGTTTTGCTCCTTTGAATCTGTCGTCCGCCAAAATAAAGGGAACGGGGTTCAAAGAGTGCGCCGTCATCGGAGAGCCGTCCGCCGCGATCATTTCGTCCGCGTTTCCGTGATCCGCCGTAACGATCGCCATTCCGCCGTGCGCCAAGATCGCCGTAACGAGGCGGCGAACGCATTCGTCCACCGTTTTGACCGCCTTTTCCGCCGCTTCCATAATGCCGGTATGCCCGACCATATCGCAGTTCGCGTAGTTCAGCACCATAACGTCATAGATCTCCGCGTCGATCAGCTCGATCGCTTTATCGGTGATCTCCACCGCGCTCATTTCGGGTTTCATATCAAACGTCGCAACTTGCGGCGAAGGGATCAAAACGCGATCTTCGCCTTTATAAGGCGTTTCGTTTCCGCCGTTAAAGAAGAAAGTAACGTGCGCGTATTTTTGCGTTTCCGCGATCCTGAGCTGTTTGAGTCCGAGAGAAGAAACGTACTCGCCGAAGGTATTTTCCAAACTCGTAGGTTTGAATGCCACTTCGAGTTTCCCTTCAAAATCCGCTTTATAGCTCGTCATGGAAACGTACTTCGGAGCAAGGAAACCGCTCTTTCTTTCAAACGCGGAAAAATCTTCGTAGATGAAAGCTTGCGTGATCTCGCGCGCGCGGTCGGGGCGGAAATTGTAAAAGATAATGCTATCGCCCTTTTGCACTTTGCCGATCGCCTCTCCGTCTTCGCCCGTTATAACGGTCGGGAGAACGAATTCGTCCGTGACGCCGTTCTGATAGCTATGCTCCATCGCCTGAACGGGGCATTTTTCTTTTATACCCTCGCCCACGGTCATCATATCGTACGCCTTTTGCACGCGATCCCACGCGTTATCGCGATCCATCGCGTAAAAACGACCCGTGATCGAAGCGACTTTCGCCGAGCTTTGGATCTCTTCGATGTAATCGCAGATCTCCTTCATAAAGCCGACGCCCGACGTAGGAGATACGTCGCGCCCGTCCATAAAGCAATGAACGAATACCTTTTCAAGACCCTTCTCTTTCGCCGCTTTCAAAAGCCCTTTCAAGTGGTCGATATGACTATGCACGCCGCCCGAGGACAAAAGTCCCATAAGGTGCAACGCTTTTCCGTTACTTTTCGCCGCGTCCATCGCGGAAACGATGGCTTCGTTTTGATTGATCGAACCGTCTTTTACGGCAAGCCCGATCCTCGTCAGTTCCTGATACACGACCCTGCCGGCGCCGATATTCGTATGGCCGACTTCACTGTTTCCCATCTGCCCGTCCGGAAGTCCGACGGAAAGTCCGCTCGCGCCGATGGTTACGGACGGGTACTCCTTCATCAAATAGTCGATATACGGAGTTCCCGCCGCCTTGATCGCGTTTCCTTTGACTTCGGGATTGATCCCGAAGCCGTCCATAATGACGATCGCGTGTAATTTAGCCATATCAGTAATTTACGACGAGGCTGAAATCCGCCGCTTTGAGGCTCGCGCCGCCGATCAATCCGCCGTCGATCTCGGGCATCGACATAAGCTCCTTAACGTTCTTCGGGTTCATGCTGCCGCCGTATTGGATGCGAACCTTTTCTTCGGCGCACGCGGGGCAGTACAATTTTGCGATGGTGTCGCGAATGATCTTGATCGTGTCGTTCGCGACTTCCGCGGTCGCGGTTTTGCCCGTACCGATCGCCCACACGGGTTCGTAAGCCACAACGATATTACCAAGCTCTTCTTTGGCGATATCTTTGAGGGCTTCGGTGGTTTGACGGACGAGAACTTCTTCCACCTTTCCGCCTTCCCTTTCTTCGAGGGTCTCGCCCACGCAGATGATGGGTTTGAGACCTTTCGCAAGCGCCGCTTTTACGCGCGCGTTGACCGTTTGATCGGTCTCGCCGAAGTACTGTCTGCGCTCACTGTGGCCGATGATGACGTACGTTACGCCGAGTTCAACCAGCATATTCGCCGAGATCTCGCCGGTAAAAGCGCCTTTCTCCGCCCAGTGGACGTTCTCCGCGCCGACTTTGATGTTCGTTCCTTTCGTCATTTCAACCGCGGTCGCGAGATCGGTGTACGGCGTGCAAATAACGACTTCCGCCTTCGCGTCTTTAACGAGGGGGATGAGGTCGGTAATGAGCGCCTTGGTATCGGCGATCGTGTTATTCATTTTCCAGTTTCCTGCGATAATGGGAGTTCTCATTTTTCTTTTCTCCTTATATTTTTTCGATTATTTATTGTTCAAGCAAGCGATACCCGGGAGGACCTTTCCTTCAAACAGCTCGAGGGAAGCGCCGCCGCCCGTTGAAATATGGGTCATCTTATCCGCAAATCCGAGCTGGTTGACCGCCGCCGCGCTGTCGCCGCCGCCGATGATCGTAACCGCGTCTTTCGCGTCAGCAAGCGCTTTCGCAACGCTCATCGTGCCTTCCGCAAGGATCGGGTTCTCAAACACGCCCATCGGGCCGTTCCAAATAATGGATTTCGCGCCCGCGACCGCTTCCGCATACAATTTGCGGGTCTTCGGTCCGATATCCATTCCCATTCTGTCTGCGGGGATCTTATCTCTATCAAAGACTTTGGTCTCGATCTTCGCGTCGATGGGGTCGGGGAATTCCGCCGTCGTAACGACGTCCACGGGAAGAAGGAATTTCTTGCCGAGCTTCTCCGCTTTCGCCATCATCTCGCGGCAGTAATCGAGTTTGGTTTCGTCCAAAAGGGAAGTTCCGACCTCGTAGCCCATCGCTTTTAAGAAGGTATAGCTCATGCCGCCGCCGATGATGAGGGTGTCGCATTTATTCAAAAGGTTGTCGATCACGTTCAGCTTATCCGCGACTTTCGCGCCGCCGAGGATCGCGACGAAGGGGCGAGCCGGATTCTCGAGCGTATCCGCCATAACGGAAAGTTCTTTCTCGATCAAGAATCCGCAAACCGCGGTTTTAACGAAGCCGTATTCCACGATCGCCGCCGTCGTGGCGTGAGAACGGTGGGCGGTTCCGAACGCGTCGTTTACGTACACGTCGCAATAAGACGCGAGCTTTTTGCAGAGCGCTTCGTCTCTCTTTTCTTCGCCCTTATCAAAACGGGTGTTTTCGAGAAGAACGACGTCGCCGTCTTTCATTTCGGAAACGAGTTTATCGGAACAAGGACCCACGAAATCATCGCTCATCTTAACTTCCTTGCCGAGTTTCGCGGAAAGCACCTTGGCAACGGGTTTCAAGGAAAATTTTTCCCTATCTTTCGCCGCTTTTTCCATCATCTCCTTTTCGGCAGCCGGTCTTTCTTCTTCGGGCATCGCTTCGAGCTTCGCCTTCTCCTTTTTATTGAGTCCCCATCCGGGAGTCAGAACGTTATGCGGTTTGCCCATATGAGAGCAAAGGATCACTTTCGCGCCTTGGTTTACGAGATAGGTGATCGTGGGCAATGCGCCGTTGATACGGTTCTCGTCGGTAATGACGCCGTCTTTCATCGGGACGTTGAAATCCACTCTGACAAGGCATCTTTTCCCTTTTACGTCTATGTCTTTTACGGTAAGTTTATCCATAATAAAGCACCTCGCTTTTATTTTTCTTTATTATAAACCCTCGCGCGCGCGCTTGTAAAACGAAAATGGGGCATTCTTTTATAAAAAGGATCCCTACAACGTCGTATTTAAGAAACAAATCGGAAATATCGATCTAAAAATAGCGTTCCACGAGGCTCGTCAGTTCTGCAAACGAAGAAGCTCGATGAACGTTTTCCCTGATTTCTTTCGCAACGCCCGCCTTCCCCGAAGCGTAAGCGCAAACGTGCGATTTCATTAAATTGACGCACACTCTTTCGGGATATTCTCTTTTCAAAAATTCGAGTTGCGTATAAATATTTTCTTTATCCGAACGTTCCACCTTTATTCCCGCGATCTCGGCGAACAATTCATAATTTCCGAGAGCGCCTCTGCCGATCATAACCCCGTCCGCTTGCGTTTGTTCCATCATCTCGCGGTAATCTTTAAGAGAGCGAACGTCTCCGTTTGCGAAGAAAGCAATCGAGACGCAGTCGCGAACGCGACGGATCGCATTCTTATCCGAAACGCCGGAGTACATTTCTTCCCGATAGCGGCCGTGGACCGTAACGGCGGCAGCCCCCGCCCTTTCCGCCTCTTTTGCGACCTTATCCGCCGTAAAACAGCCTTTTTCGAATCCGAGGCGCATTTTAACCGTAACGGGTCGATCTGACCCTTCCGCCGCGGCGGATACCAGTTCTCCCGCCAAAACGGGATCTTTCAAAAGCGCGCTCCCCTCTCCGTTTTTAACGATTTTGGGAGCCGGACACCCCATATTGATATCCACGATATCCACCCAATCGGGAAGAAGTTTCACCGCGCGATGAATGACTTCGGGAGAGGAGGCGAAAAGCTGCGCCGCAAAAGGCGATTCGATCTCGGTTTTTTCAAGCAGTTTTTTGGTTTCGGCGTTCTCGTATAACAAACCTTTCGCGCTGACCATTTCGGAAGTCGTCAGCCCCGCTCCGTAAAGCCGCGCGAGATAGCGCGCGCCGAGGTCGGAATAGCCTGCCATCGGAGCGAAGATCGCGTTAGAGGAAAGAGGGATCTTTCCGATCGAGATCATTCCGTTTTTCACTCTTTTTCGCTCTTTTTTACGAGTTCGTAGATCGCGTCCAACTCGGAAAGAGTCAGCTCCGCCATTTCCCGTCCTTCCTTCCGGGCCTCAGCCTCGACTTTTTCGAAACGGGAAATAAATTTATCGGTGGAGCGAGTCAGCGCCATTTCCGCGCTTATGCCGCTTTTCCGAAGCACGTTTACGGCGGCGAACAAAAGATCGCCCCCTTCCATCTCTTTTTCTTCGGGCGAAGCCGACAAAAATTCTCTCAATTCTTCGGTCACTTTCAAAGAAGCTTCTTCCGCGGAAGGAAAATCGAAGCCCGCCTTTCCCGCATATTTTTGGACCTTTTCCGCCCGCATCGCGGCGGAAAGCGCCTTCGCAACGTGCGCCATTCTGTCCGACGTCGTTCTTTGTTTTTTCTCCTGCATTTTCGCCCTTTCCCACGCGGCGAGCGCCTCTTCTTGATTGGAAGCCTTGACCTCGCCGAACACGTGCGGATGGCGATGGATCAGTTTTAAGCATAATTCGGACAAAACGTCGGACGGATCGTACTCTCCGTTATCTTCCGCGATCACCGCGTGAAACGCGCCCTGTAAAAGAACGTCTCCCGTCTCTTCTCTCATATTCGGAACGTCCTTATTGTTGATGGCTTCCACGAGTTCCATCGCTTCTTCCACTGCGTTTTCACGAATGCTTTCGTGCGTTTGGGCTTTATCCCATTCGCACCCGTCTTCGTCGCGCAAGCGATGAATGATATAAATCAAATCGGAAAAAGAAAAGCGAGTTTGCTTTAAAAAATCGCGCGAAGGAAGGGTCAGCGAAAAATCTCCGTCGCTAAAAGGCTCGACAAGAGAGAGCAAGCTTCTTTTTTCTTCGCCGCCGAGGGAAAGAACACATTCGCCTTCTCCCGCCGTATGTAACAGTTTGTCCCGAACGAGGGAAAACTTCTCCCTCGTTACGCCCGAAACGGTAAATTCCGCTCCGAAGGGGATCGAAAACGCTCTGTTTTTCAGGAAAGAATCCGCTTCCGTAATATAACGATCCATTCAAACGCCTCCTATTCTTTCTCCGCCCGTTTCAGCCCCATTTGCCTTAGCTCGCTCGCGGAAAAAACCTTAAAAGCGAACACGGCGGTCAGATACGCGACCGAGCCCACCGCCGCAGATACGAGGATCGAGATCCAAGCGCTTTCGAATAAAAGCACGGGGGCGAGGATCGCCGATACCATTATAGCACCCGAAGCGGTCAGCGAGGCAAGAGTTTTGAAAGCGTTTTCCGCTCTCCCCGTGTAGGCGACCCATTTTAACACGTTCAAAAGAGTGGCGAGCGCATACGAGATCAAAGTTGCGAGAGCGATCCCGATCGCGCCGATTTTCGGAACGAGGATCAATAGAAGGATCACGCGCACCAGCATAGCGATCGCGAGGCTTTCGGTCGCGACTTCCGCCCTGTCCACCGCTTGCAAAAGAGAACCGTATATTTGCGTAAGGGAAAGAAACAAGACCGTTCCGCCCCCGATCGCCAAAAGAGAAGACGCAAGGCGCATTTCTTCCACCGAAAAAACGGGATATAAAAGGCGGACCGCTTGGCGCGAAAGCAAAATAAGAGCGAGAGAAAAAGGCAGGCTTACGGCAAGCGTCAGTTTAACGGTCAGCGCGCTTTTTTCCTTTAAGGAAGTAAGATCCCTCGTTGCTTTTGCGCGAGATAAGAGCGGAATGATCGCGATCGCAAGCGAAATAACGAGAACGACCGGGAAATTGACGATCGAACTGATCGCGCCCGAATAGATCCCGTATTGAGAAAGCGCGCTTCTCCCGGAAAGACCGAAACGAGAGAGTAAACGAATCAAAATCAAACTATCCACAAACACGGAAAAGGGAAGTATCAGCCCGTTTAATCGAAGCGGAACGCCTTCTTTCCAAATTTGCCGCAACGAGACGCTTTCGATCCTCCCCTTTTCTCTGCGGCGGAAATAAGTCAAAACGAGAGCGAAGGTCGCCGCCGCTTCCGAAAGCGTTACGCCGCCGAGCGCCGCGGCGGCAGCCGCCGAAACGCCGCGAGAGCGAAACAGAACGGCAAGCGCGATCCCCGCGCCGAGTTTTACGACCTGCTCGATTACGATAGAAGCCGCCGTCGGCGTCAGATTCAAATTTCCGCCGAACCATCCTTTCAACGAAGTAAGGATCGAAACGAGAACGACGGCGGGCGCGATCACTCGATATCCGAGTCCGCCTCCACCCGCTCCTTGCAATCGAGCGATGCTCTCGCCGAACAAAAAGAGCAATGACGCGATCAAAAGAGAAGAAACGAAGCTCTCCGCAGCCGCTTTGGAAAAGTAGCCGCGCGCTTTATCCTTTTCACCGATCGCAACGAGCGCGGACACGCCGCGCGAGATCAAAGTCGAGTTAAAAGAAGAAGTCAGTGCGATCGCGAGGGCGTATATACTGAATATCAGCTGATAAAGCCCTACTCCTTCCGCTCCGATAACGTTCGTCAGCGGAATGCGATAGAGCGCGCCGAGAACCTTCGCGAATAAACTGACGGCAGTTAGGATCCCCGCCTTTTTCGCGTAATTCTTATCGATCGATCTGGCTTTCAAAAAAACTCGCTCCCGTTGCCGCAAGGCTCTCGTCCGCCTTGGTCAAAGGTTCTTTGGATTGCAAAACGAAGGCGCCGAAAAGATCTCCCGCCGCAAGGATCGGAATAATCACCTGCGCTTTGATCCCTTCCCCTCCGAGCGGCAAACATTTTTCCCCTTCGAGAACGGTTTTTCTGCGTGCGTTTATAACCGCGGAAAGTTTCTCCGGGATCGCTTCTCCTTCCCCGATCACCCCCTTCCCGGAAGAGGCGATCACCTTATCCGTGTCCGAAACGACCACGCTCTTTCCCGTTACTTTATAAACGGACAAAGCAAGCGACGAGGCAAAGCCGTCCAAAGAAGATAGTTCGCTGTATTTTTTCAATACGACCTCTTCGTCCGTCGTATAGATCTCCAGCTCCTCCCCCTCTCTCATTTTCATGCTTTTCCTGATTTCTTTGGGTATGACGACCCGACCGAGTTCGTCTATTCTTCTGAGTATTCCCGTTGCTTTCATAATTCCTCCGGCGAGTAGTATGTAAAAAAAAGGAAAATTATACTCTCGGATCTTGCCTTTCTTCTCGATCGAAAACTCGTTTTTAAGAAACGAAAAAGCAAAAAAAAGCCGGCGGGCGTAGCCCACCGACCGAAATGTTTTTTTTACGCGGAAAATGCGATCAGAACGTTTTGATGACGGTACAGGGAACGTCTCCTCGAAGGATCTCTCGGATCCCGTATTGCGAAGACGCGATAATCACTTTCGTTCCGTTATACAAAGGTTCTTTGATGTATTCGAGTTTGGCTTTCGCGCCGTTCGCGCCTTTGCGGCTCGCTCCCTCACACAGCGTTTGATAGTACTCCACGTTCGCAATGAGTTCCGAAGCGTCCTTCCCGCCGATCAAGGGAACGAGGGTGCTTTTATCCCTCGGATCGGTATAGATCCCGTCCGTTGAAGTTAAAATCAAAAGAGTCTCCGCCTTCATCAAGCAGGCGATCTGACTCGCCGTTTCGTCGTTATCCACGCATTGAACGACGTGAGCCGATTTGAGTTTCAAATTGCGTATTTCAAGATTACGCGTTTCCTCGCAGCTGACCGCGTCGTTATAATTGATGATCGGGATCGCCCCCTGC
>DGWX01000037.1 GCA_002395405.1 Christensenella sp. UBA4247 | reverse complement strand
CGGCCGTTCGGTTATCGTCGTCGGACCCGAATTGAAACTCTATCAATGCGGTCTCCCGAAAGAGATGGCGCTCGAACTCTTCAAGCCCTTTATTATGAAAGAGCTCGTGGAGAGAAATATTTGTAACAATATCAAGAACGCGAAGCGTTACGTGGAGCGTGCGAGAAGCGAAGTTTGGGACGTTCTCGAAGATATTATCAAAGACCATCCCGTTCTTTTGAACCGCGCGCCGACCTTGCACCGCCTCGGTATCCAAGCGTTCGAACCCGTTCTCGTGGAAGGCAGAGCGATCAAGCTTCACCCCCTCGTTTGCGGCGCGTTTAACGCGGACTTCGACGGCGACCAAATGGCGGTCCACGTTCCTCTTTCCATCGAGGCGCAAGCGGAAGCTCGCTTCCTGATGCTCTCCACGAACAACATCTTGAAGCTTTCGGACGGCAAGCCCGTTATGACCCCGACGCAGGATATGATCCTCGGCAGTTACTACCTGACCATCGAGAAAGAGGGCGCGAAGGGCGAAGGCAAATATTTTATGAGCGTGGACGAGGCGAAACTCGCTTACGCAAACAAAGATATCGAATTGCAAGCCAAGATCTACGTCCGCGTTTCGAAAGAGATCGACGGAAAAGTCGTTACCGGCAGGGTGCATACGACGCTCGGCAGATTCATCTTTAACGAGGCGATCCCGCAAGATCTCCATTTCGTGGACAGAACGAAACCCGAGAACGCGCTCGCGCTTGAAATCGACTTCCTCGTCGGTAAAAAACAGCTCGGTCAAATCGTGGAAAAGTGCTTTAAGTATAAAGGAAGTACCGAAACCGCCGTCGTTCTCGATAAGATCAAGGCGCAAGGCTTTAAGTACTCCACGATCGGCGCGCTTACGACCAGCGTGTTCGATATGCATATCCCCAAAGAGAAAGATCAGATCATCGCGGACGCGGAAAAGAAAGTCGCGGACGTCGAAAAGCTTTTCCGCCGCGGTCATATTACGGACGCGGAGAGAACCAAGCAGGTCATCGCGATCTGGAACAAGGTTACGGACGACGTTACCGACGCGCTTTCCAAGTGCTGGGATAAGTTCAACCCCATCAAGATGATGGAGCAGAGCGGCGCTCGTGGTAATATGAGTCAGATCCGTCAGCTCGCCGGCATGCGCGGTCTTATGAAAGACCCGACCGGTAAGACGATCGAACTTCCCGTTAAGAGCAACTTCCGCGAAGGTTTGTCCGCTCTCGAATACTTTATTTCTTCCCACGGCGGCCGTAAAGGTCTTGCCGATACCGCTCTGAAAACGGCGGAATCCGGTTATTTGACCCGTAGGCTCGTGGATGTTTCGCAATCGGTCATCATTCGCGAAATGGATTGCGGCGACAAAAAGGGCGTCGTGGTCAGCGCGATCTACGGAGGCAGAGGCGATCTCATCGAGAAGCTGAAAGACAGGATCATCGGAAGATACACGATCGAAGCGATCAAGGATCCCGCAACGGGCGAAGAGATCGTTCCCGCGGATTCGATGATCAGCGAAGAGGCGGCGGACGCGATCGAGAAAGCGGGCATCGAGAGCGTAAAGATCAGAAGCGTGTTTACCTGTAAGTGCGCGTCGGGTCTTTGCTCCAAGTGTTACGGCAAGAATATGGCGAGCGGCAACCCCGTTAAAGTCGGCGAAGCGGTCGGCGTTATCGCGGCGCAATCCATCGGCGAGCCGGGTACGCAGCTTACGATGCGTACGTTCCATACGGGCGGTGTCGCGTCTTCCGAAGATATTACGCAAGGTTTGCCGCGCGTCGAAGAGCTCTTCGAATGCCGCAATCCCAAAGCGCAGGCGATCATTTCCGATATTGCCGGTACCGTTACGATCTCCGAAAAGAACAAGAGACGGACGATCACCGTTGAAAACGAACAAGACAGAAAAGAGTACGTTCCCGCGATCAACGCGAAGATCCTCGTTCAAGACGGGCAGGAAGTCGATCCCGGAACGCAGCTTACGCAAGGCGCGATCAATTTGCAGGATATGCTCCGTACGCGCGGCGTAAAGGGCGTTCAGGATTATTTGATCCGCGAAGTAAAAGACGCGTATCGTTTGTCCGGTGTTGATATAAACGATAAACACATCGAGATCATCATCAGGCAGATGCTGAGAAAGGTCAGGATCGAAAAGCAGGGCGATACCGATTTCCTCCCCGGCGAACTCGTCGATCTTTCGACTTACGAAGAGAACAATATGAAGGTTCTTTCGCTCGGCGGAACGCCCGCGACCGCGAAGCGTACGCTCCTCGGTATTACCAAAGCTTCTTTGGCTTCCGAAAGCTTCCTCGCTTCCGCTTCCTTCCAGGAGACGACGAGGGTGTTAACGGACGCGGCGATCAAAGGCAAAGTCGATCCGCTTCTCGGCCTTAAAGAGAACGTGATCCTCGGTAAGCTGATCCCCGCGGGTACGGGTCTTAAAATCTATCAAAACGTAAACGTTGTTCCGAACGTCCTCGTGGATAGCAACGTTCAGGAAGACAACTCCTATTTGGCGTAATGCAAAAACGGGGGCAGCAAATGCCCCCGACCTTTTATACGAATGCAAGAAGTTAGATTGATTACAAGTGAAAGTATAACGGAAGGTCATCCCGATAAAGTCGCGGATCAAATCTCCGACGCGGTTTTGGACGACGTCCTCTCCGTGGATCCCGCCGCGCGCGTCGCGGTCGAAACGGTGGTTACCACGGGGATCGCGATCGTGGTAGGCGAAATTACTTCGTCGCACAATCCGAACGTACAAAAGATCGTCAGAGACGTCGTCAGAAGTATCGGTTATACCTCGAGCGATACGGGCTTTGACGCCGATACCTGCTCGGTCATGGTCTCTTTGGACGAGCAATCTCCCGATATCGCGATGGGCGTCGATAACAGCACGGACAGCGCTTCGGGCGATAAGTACGACAAAATCGGCGCGGGCGACCAAGGAATGATGTATGGATACGCCTGCCGCGAAACGGAAGAGCTGATGCCTCTCCCGATCACTCTCGCGCATAAGTTGACCCTTCGATTGACCGAAGCGAGAAAGAACGGCGAAATCGCGTATCTTCGTCCGGACGGAAAAGCACAAGTTACGGTGGAGTATGTAAACGGAAAGCCGAAACGCGTGCATACCGTCGTCGTTTCCACGCAGCACGAGCCTGACGTCGAAATGAAAAAACTTCGCCGCGACGTGGAAGAAGAGATCATCAAAAAAGCGATCCCCGCTTCCCTTTTGGACGAAAATACCTTGATCTATGTAAATCCGACGGGTCGTTTCGTAACGGGCGGACCGCACGGAGACAGCGGACTGACCGGCAGAAAGATCATCGTGGATACGTACGGCGGCTATTGCCCTCACGGCGGCGGCGCGTTCTCGGGAAAGGACCCGACCAAAGTGGATAGGAGCGCGGCGTATATGGCGCGCTACGTTTGCAAAAATATGGTGGCGGCGGGCGCGGCGGACAGAATGCAACTCGAAGTTTCTTACGCGATCGGAGTGGCTCACCCCATTTCGCTGCACGTAAATACCTTCGGAACGGGTTGTATCCCGGACGGAGAATTGGAAAAGATCGTGCGGAAAGTCTTTGATCTTCGTCCTTCCGCGATTATAGACGCGCTTCGCTTGCGCCGTCCTATCTATCGAGCGACCTCGAATTACGGGCATTTCGGAAGAAAAGGCTTCTCGTGGGAAGAAACGGATCGAGTGGACGAAATTCGTAAGTTGCTCGGTCGTTAAGCTAAGTCAAAAAAAAGAACTCAAAGCGAAATCGAGTTCTTTTTTTATTTTACGGGAAAAACCGGGAAGAAAAAAATCGAAAAAGGCGTTATTTTGTTTACATTCGAAATTTGCTATCATTTTGTCGTGTAATATTTACGGAAAAAAATTTTATAATTAGAAAAATACCTATTTATCCGAATTTTTCCACATTTCATAAATGACACTTATTGCTTACGTTTCGCCGATTTCAAAAAAATGGTATTGAAAATGTGTCGCCATTTTTGATATAGTATATACGTGCGAATATTCGTACGCGCATTTTGGCGTACAAAAAAAAGAAGTTCGCGCATATAGTAACGTATCTCTTCTTTAAGAGAAGAGAGCAGCAAAAAATATAAAAGTTTGTACCTTGGAGGTAAAAAAACAATGAGTACAGTAAAGAAGTCAGTCAAATGTCTCGTGACGGCAGTCGTCGTACTTGCCCTCGCCTTTGCCGCGATGTTTGCGGTAAGCGCGGTGGCGTCCGCGTCCGCCGAGACCGAAGAAACCCTTACGGTCATCGCGAGCGCGGTGTCTTCGGATGAAGCGTATCCCGATCTGTTGCAGAGCGGCACGGCGAGAACGGTTACCGTTCGCTATTATATCGCGAAGCCTAGCTCTGTTCAATCGTCGGCCGCTTTGATCATGGAAGGCAAGGTCGCTCCCGCCATCAGAGTTCCGGGTGGATCTTTGATCCGTCCGAATTCCATCTCGGCGAACGGCAACCTTTCCACCGTTATCGAGCTTGACAGCGAATCCATCGATGATTATCTCGTTGCGGATAGCAGCTTGACCGCGTTTAACGTTTCTTCCGTCAGCGGAAGCACGGTCGGAGAGCTCGTCGGCGTAACGGGTGACGAGGGATCTTACGCGTTAAACGAGACCTTGTATCTCTTTGAGGCCGAGTTTACGATTGTCGGAGATTCCGCGGTAGGCGAGTACGATATCTTGCTCGGCGGCGAACTTTCTTTCACCGGAGACAGCATTTGTACTTTCGAAATGAAAGACGGCGGAACCCCCGCAACGCAAGGTTTCTTTAACATTCGCGGTCTCGTGAACGTTCCCCTTGCGGCGGAAAACCTCGTTTATAACGGAAACGTGCAAACGGGCGTTGCGGAAGACGTTAACGAGCTTTATCTCGTTTCCGACGGAACGGCTACGAACGCCGGTGATTATACCGCAATCGTAACCCTTGCCGATCCGAATTCTTACTGCTGGAACGTGACGGGTTATCCGACCGCTGCGCAGGAAGTGGCATGGTCCATTGCGAAAAAGGCGGTCACCGTTTCTTTTGCGCAAGAGTCTTATACTTCCGTTTACAAAGCTCCCCTTGCGGAAATCGTCGTTTCGGCTCCCGGCCTCGTTGAGGAAGGGGATCTCGGCGAACTCGGTTTCGTGTCCGACGCCGCACTGACGAGTGAGTCTGACGTCGGAGAATATCACCTGACGGCTACTTACGAGACGGCGAACCCGAACTACGAAGTAACGGTGGACGAAGTGGTTTATACGATCACGACTAAGTTTATTATTGTCCCCGAGGCTGAGACCCTTATTGAATACGTTTATAACGGGAATGAGCAAACTTTCCTCTTTAAGCAACTCTCCCTTGAAGATAGCGACTACTTCACTATTGCGAACGATAAGCGCACG
>DGWX01000019.1:5677-19032 GCA_002395405.1 Christensenella sp. UBA4247 | reverse complement strand
GATCATTGCGCACGTTGACCACGGTAAGACCACCCTTGTGGACGAAATGTTAAAGCAGGGGGGTATTTTCCGCTCGAATCAACACGTGGACGAGCGCGTTATGGACTCGGGCGACCTCGAACGCGAAAGAGGGATCACGATCCTCGCCAAAAATACGGCGGCCTATTATAAGGACGTTAAGATCAACATCATCGATACCCCGGGTCACGCGGACTTTTCGGGCGAGGTCGAGCGCGTTCTCAAAATGGTTTCGGGCGTGCTGCTCCTCGTGGACGCGGTGGAAGGCCCGATGCCGCAAACCCGTTTCGTTTTGCAAAAAGCGCTCGAACTCGGGCATAAGATCATCATTTGCGTAAACAAGGTGGATCGCCCGGACGCGGAACCCGAGCGCGTCGTGGACGAAGTTTTGAACTTAATGCTCGATTTGGACGCGGGTTACGAGCAGCTTTCTTCCCCCGTCGTTTATTGCAGCGGAAGAAACGGAACGAGCTCGATGACGGTGGAGCAAAAGCCCGACCTTACCGATCTGTTCGAAACCATCGTCAATTATATCGATCCCCCCGAGGGGGATGAAAACGGGCCGCTCCAAGTTCTCGTTTCTTCGATCGATTACAACGATTACGTGGGCAGGATCGGGATCGGTCGCGTGGAGCGCGGCAGTATTCGAACGGGGCAGGACGCGGTCGTTTGTTCCTATCACGGCGATTTCGCGCCGTATAAGACGCGCGTCGTAACCTTGATGCAGATCGACGGTCTGAAAAGGGTAAACGTGGACTCCGCGAAAGTGGGAGACATTATCTGTTTCAGCGGAAGCGAAAACATTACGATCGGCGATACTCTTTGCGCTTCGGACGCTATCGAACCCATTCCCTTTATGAAGATCGGCGAACCCACCCTCGAAATGCGCTTTATGGTAAACGATTCGCCCTTTGCCGGCCGCGAAGGAAAATTCGTAACGACGCGTCATTTGCGCGAGAGACTCTATCGCGAACTTTTGAAAGACGTTTCACTGCGCGTGGAAGATACCGAAAACACCGACACGTTCCTCGTAAAAGGAAGGGGTGAAATGCACCTTTCCGTTTTGATCGAAACGATGCGCCGCGAAGGTTACGAATTCGCCGTTTCGATGCCGAAGGTTTTGTTCCAATACGAGGACGGGAAGAAAAAAGAACCGATCGAGCAGGTCATCGTGGACGTTCCCGAAGGGAGCGTGGGCGCGGTTATGGAAAAGCTCGGATCGAGAAGAGGCGAGCTCGTAACGATGACCCCGATGGGCAGCCGCATTCGTCTCGAATTCAAGATGCCCGCGCGCGGCATGATCGGCTATAAAAACGAATTTTTAACGGATACCAAGGGAGAAGGCGTCTTGAATACGATCTTCCTCGGTTACGAAGAGTACAAAGGCGATATCCAAATGCGTTCTTTCGGATCTCTCGTGGCTTACGAGACGGGAGAAGCGGTAACCTACGGGCTTTTCAACGCGCAGGACAGAGGTCCGCTCTTCGTGGAGCCGGGAACGCAGGTGTACGAGGGAATGGTCGTAGGCTATACGCCGAAGTCGGACGATATCGTCGTAAACGTATGCAAGAAAAAACACATTACGAATATGCGCGCCTCGGGAAGCGACGAAGCGCTTCGCCTGACCCCCGTTAAGAGAATGAGCCTCGAAGAATATATCGAGTTTTTGGGAGAGGACGAGATCCTCGAAGTAACGCCGAAATCTTTGCGCGTTCGCAAGGTCATTATGAGCAATATGTACCGCGCGAAAGACAAGTTCAAGAAGAAAGACTCGGAGCAATGAAAAAGCTGTTTATCCCGATCGGCGGCGGCGAACTCAAAAACAAAACGACCGCCGATATAGACGGCGCGATCTGCTCTTTGGCGCGCCGCCGCTCTTCGGACGGACACAGACCTTACGCGCTCTTTTTCCCGACGGCAAGCCACGACAGCAATCCTTATTTCAATTCTTTCCGAAAAACATACACGTCGCTTTTCGACGTTAAATCCGACGTCGCGATCCTGACCAAAGGACTGATGACTCCTTCTCACGTTCGAGAGAAGATCGCCAAGGCGGATATTTTGTATTTCGGCGGCGGCGATACGCTCTTTTTGATGAAAGTTCTCGAAGAAAGCGGGATCAAGCGCGACGTAACGGAAGCGTACGAGCGCGGCGCGATCCTGACGGGGCTTTCCGCCGGCGCGATTTGCTGGTTTGAGGATATTTACACCGATTCTCTCGTTCCGGGGGAATATAAGCCGTATAAAGGCTTCGGCGTTTTTCCGGGCGCCGTCTCTCCTCATTTTAATTCCCGCCCCGAATTTCTTTCCGTTTGCAAAAAACAAGGCTATTCCCGGTCTTACGCGATCGAAGACAACGCCGCCCTCGTGTTCGAAGACGGGGTCCTTTCCGGTTCCCTCTCTTCCGGCGGAAAGGCTTACTCGATCGCTTCGGACGCGCTTCTTTCTCCTATCCCCGCCTTTTCGGGCGAAGAGAACGCTTGATCCGCTCCCTCTTTTTGTAAATGATATATTTCTGCCTTTCGCACTTTTCGTTGCGCGCGTATTGACAGGCGCGCGACTGCCGCCTTATAATGATTTCGATATGCGGGAGGTTAGCCAATGCTGGAAATCAAACATTTGACCAAAACGTACGGATCGAAAAAAGCCGTGGACGACGTTTCTTTTTCCGTCGGCGCGGGGGAAATATGCGCGTTTATCGGGCATAACGGCGCGGGGAAAACGACGACGCTGAAATGCGCGGTCGGCATTTTGGGCTTTGACTCCGGCGAGATCTCGATCGACGGCGTTTCCGTTTCGAAAGATCCCATCGAGGCGAAAAAAAGGATCGCATATATTCCCGATAATCCCGATCTTTACGACTATATGACGGGTTTGCAATATCTCGATTTCATCGCGGACGTTTTCTCGATCTCCGAAGAGGAGAGAAAAGAGCATATCGCCCGTTACGGAGAGGCGCTCGGACTTTCGAAGGAAGAGATCGCCGCGCCCGTTTCTTCCTATTCGCACGGAATGAAGCAAAAGCTCGCGTTGATCTCCGCTTTGATCCATTCGCCGAAATTGATCCTTTTGGACGAACCTTTCGTGGGGCTCGACCCGAAAGCGAGCTACGTGTTAAAGGAAATTATGCGCGAGTTTTGCGCGCAGGGCGGCGCGATCCTATTTTCCACCCACATTTTGGAAGTCGCGGAAAAACTTTGCGATCGCGTGGCGATCATCAAGCAGGGCAAGCTCGTAACCTACGGAAAAATGGAGGAGGTCAAGGGAGATTCGTCCCTTGAAGACGTGTTCCTCGAGTTGGAGGCGTAAGATGCTGAAAGCGCTTTTCAAAAAGCAATTTCGGGAGCTTGCCGCCCTCTTTTTGATGGATCGCAGAAAAGGAAAGGCGAGGAGCCGCGCGGCGGCGGCCGTGTTTATCGCCTTTTTCGCGGTGATGCTCGTCGGCTTGGCGTTTACTTTCTTTACGCTTGCGAAGGGGATCCTTCTTTCCGTCAGCGACGAAATGATGTTTTTATATTATTTCGTAATGGGCTTGATCGCGGTCGCGATCGGTTTGTTCGGCAGCGTGTTTAACGCGTACGCGACCGTTTTCGAAGCGAAAGACAACGAATTTTTGCTTTCGCTCCCGATCCCCCCGCGAAAGATCGTGTTCGTTCGCGTAACGTCGCTTTCCTTACTGAGTATACTGTACGAATCGGTCGTTCTCGTTCCGACTTTCGTCGCGCGAATGATGTATAGGGGCGTTACTCTTCTCGGCGCGATCAACTCTTTTCTTTTGTTCTTCGTCTTAACGGCGCTCGTCGTGGCGCTGTCCCTCGCGCTCGCGTTCGTTGTGGCGGCGATCGCGCGCAAAGTGAAAAGAAAGTCGCTGGTCTCGGTCGTTTTGTCCGTCCTTTTGTTCGCGCTTTATTATTTCGCATATTTCCGCGCGCAGAACGCGATCATGCGTTTGTCGCAAATGACCGTCGTTCCGAAGGCGATCAAAACGTGGCTGTTTCTCTTTTATCATATGGGATGGGCGGCGGAAGGAAAGGCTGCGAGTATGGCGATCTTTTCGGGGATCTCTTTCGGCGCTTTTTTCCTCGCCTATTTTGCGCTTTCCCGTTTCTTTATTCGCTTTACGACCTCGAAAAAGTCCTTTTCCGTTCAAGGAAAAAAAGGAAAGATCCGCGTCAGGAAAAAAGGAGTCGCTCTGTTTTCGCGCGAGATCAAGCGCTTTTTGTCTTCTCCGAATTACATTTTGAATTGCGCGTTCGGAACGCTTCTTATGCTTGCCGCGGGCGTGTTTTTGTTTGTAAAGGCGAAGTCTCTTTACGCTCTGATCGATTCGCTTCGCGCCGTTTTGCCGAAGAGCGGCGGCGCGATCGTGGCGATGCCCATCGTATTTCTCGCGGCGGCGATGAACGACCTGACCGCCCCTTCCGTTTCCCTTGAAGGCAATAAGCTTTGGATCGTTAGATCGCTCCCTGTTTCGAGCGAAGAGGTGTTTCGGGCGAAGATCCTTTTGCATCTTGTGCTAACGCTCTTTCCCGCGCTTTTCCTCGCGGCGGCGGGGTGCTATGCGATCCGGGCGGACGCTCTTACGGCGCTGATCTCGATTTTCGGAACGGCGGCGTTCGTTCTTTTCTCCGCTTTATTCGGACTGACTTTGAACCTCGTTAAACCCTCCTTGGATTGGACGAGCGAAAACGCCGCGCTCAAACAGTCGCCGAGCGTTTTGATCTCGATCTTCGGCGAATATTTTATCGTGATGGCGCTTGCGGCGCTGTATCTTCCTTTCGCGAAAGTTCTTCGAGACGAAACGTATCTCGCGATCCTTCTTTTCCTCTTTGCCGCGGCGGACGGAGCGCTCGCGCTTTGGCTGAAAAAAGTCGGAACGAAAAAGTTCGAATCGCTGGGCTGAGCGGGTTTTTGAGGGCAAGATCGCTTTTTTCGAAAAATACTTTACAATTATGTATTTATATTTTATAATGAATCTAACCTGCGCGCGTCGCGGGGTTTCCTTACTTTTGCGCAAAGCAAAGGTCAATCAGTCCAAAAGGAGGTAGTAAAATGAATAAGTACGAAGTTTTGTACATCTTGAACGGCGAAGCGACGGACGAAATCAAATCGGCCGCGGCGGACAAGTTCTCCGCTTTGATCACCGATCTCGGCGGCACCGTCAGCACCGTTGACAAGTGGGGCATGAGAAAGTTCGCGTACCCCATCAATTACAAGACCGAAGGCTATTACGTTCTTATGAATTTCGAAGCGACTCCCGAAGTTCCCGCGGAACTCGAGCGTCAAATGAGAAACGACGAAAACGTAATCCGTTTTATGGTCACGAGAAAGTAATCGGAGGAAATTATGAATAAAGTATTTTTAATCGGCAACCTGACGAAAGATCCCGAAGTGTCGAACACCAATAACGGCATTCCCGTTTGCAAATTTACGCTTGCGGTGTCCAGACGATTCGGAAACACCGAGACGGATTTTCTTCCCGTCATCGTGTGGAGAGGGCAGGCTGAGAACTGCGGCAAGTTCCTGAAAAAGGGAAGCAAAGCCGCCGTTGCAGGCTCCGTGCAGACCCGTTCGTACGACGCGAACGACGGATCCAAGCGCTATATTACCGAAATCGTTGCCGACGAAGTACAATTCCTTTCCACCAGAGGCATGGAAGGCGAACCCGCTCCCGCCGTTTCCCCCGCTCCGCAAAACGCGCGCGTCGGTTCGGCAGTCGTGGAAGACGATCTTCCCTTTTAATCAAACAGGATTTTTTAGGAGTTAGAAATGAAAAATATGGAAGATAAAGGCGCAAAGCGTCCTATGAGAAAACCCGCGAAAAAGAAAGTTTGTATTTTTTGCGTGGACAAAGTAAACGAAATCGATTATAAAGACGTGCAAAAGCTCAGAAAGTTCATCACCGAGAGCGGAAAGATCGCTCCCAGGCGTTCAACGGGCGTTTGCGCGAAGCACCAAAGATTGCTCGCCGCCGCGATCAAGCGCGCGAGAGTGATGGCGCTGCTTCCCGAACCGGGATCCGATAAAGAATAATTCGGAAGAAAAAGCGCCGGCGGAAGATCCACTTGCGCTTTTTTTTAAGCCTGTCGCCGAAAGAGGCGGGGCGCGTCCCTTTGCGGGACCTCTCGAAGAGAGAGAAAGGAGAGATTATGGCTGAAATCGTACTCACCAAAGAGGGTTACAAAAAGCTGGAAGAAGAACTTGATTTTTATATCAAGCATAAAAGACCCGAAGCGGCGGAAAGAGTAAAGCTCGCCCGCGAATTCGGAGACCTCAGCGAGAACGCGGAATATGACGCCGCGAAGGACGAGCAGGGCATCGTCGAAGGGCATATCCGCGAGCTGGAAGAGACTTTGAAGCTTGCGAAGGTCATAGACGGCGAAGCGATCGACACGACGGTGGTCAGCGTGGGCTGCTTCGTTAAGATCCACGATATGGAATACGACGAGATCGAAGAGTTTAAGATCGTAGGCAGCGCGGAAGCGAACTATGCCGATCACAAGATCTCGAACGAATCCATTCTCGGAGCCGCGCTCATCGGACATAAGAAGAACGAGATCGTGGACGTAAAAGCGCCCGCAGGCGTCAGTCGCTATAAGATCTTAAACATTCGCAAATAAGAAAGGGCGCATTCACCGATCGGCGAATGCGCGTTTTTCTCCGTAAAGAAAAAAGCGGAGAGAAAGGAGCAATATGGAAGAAAACAACACCTTGGAAAACATACAGGAAGCAAAAAAAGTCAGGCTCGGGAAGCTGTCTTCGCTCGTTATGAAAGGGGAAGATCCCTTCGTTCAAGTCAAATACGACAAAACGCATTCTTCTCTTGACATCAAAGAAAACGCGGACGCGCTTGCCGAAAAGGACGTGTCGATCGCGGGGCGCCTCGTGTCGCGCCGCATTATGGGAAAAGCGAGCTTCGCCCATCTTTTGGACGGAGACGGAAAGATCCAGATCTACGTCCGTCGCGACGATATCGGCGAAGAAGAGTACGCCGCCTTCAAGCAACTTGACATCGGCGACATTATCGGCGTAAAAGGCTTCGTTTTCCGTACGCAGACGGGAGAAGTCAGCGTGCACGCGAAAAGTTATACGCTTTTATCCAAATCCCTTTTGCCGCTTCCCGAGAAGTTCCACGGTTTGCAGGATACCGATCTTCGCTATCGTCAGCGTTACGTGGATCTGATCGCGAATCCCGAAGTTAAGGACGTGTTCGTAAAGAGAAGCAAGATCATTTCCACTATTCGCGAAGTTTTGGATAAAAAAGGCTTTATCGAGGTGGAAACGCCCGTTTTGAACACGCTTGCCGGCGGCGCGAACGCGCGCCCCTTCATTACGCACCACAACACGCTCGACATCGATATGTATATGCGTATCGCGACCGAACTGCATTTGAAGCGCTGTATCGTGGGCGGATTCGAAAAGGTGTATGAGATCGGCAGGCAATTCCGAAACGAAGGAATGGACACCAAGCACAATCCCGAGTTTACGACGATCGAACTCTATCAGGCTTACGTGGATTATAACGAGATGATGCGCATCACCGAGGAGCTTTACACCGCCGCGGCGATGAAAGTGATCGGCTCTTTGGATTTTACCTATCAAGGGCAGGAACTGCATCTTCAAACGCCGTGGGAGCGCCTGACGATGGTCGAAGCCGTCAGAAAATATACGGGATTGGATTTTGATAAAGACCCCCTTCCTGATTTGATCGCGCGCGGAAATAAGATGGGGCTCGATATGGCGGACGATACCTCTTGGGGCAATGCGCTGTATAATATTTTCGACGCGTTCGTGGAGGAAAAACTGACGGGACCCGTGTTTATTACCGATTATCCCGTGGAAGTCAGCCCTCTTGCGAAGAGAAAGCCTTCCGACCCCCGCTTGACCGAGCGTTTCGAGTTCTTTATCTGCGCTTCGGAAGGCGGAAACGCGTTCAGCGAGCTGAACGATCCCTTGGATCAAAGAAAGCGCTTCGAGGCGCAAATGGCGGCGAAAGCGAAGGGAGACGAAGAAGCGCAACCGTACGACGAAGATTTTTGCACCGCTCTCGAATACGGAATGCCCCCGACGGGCGGACTCGGGATCGGGATCGACCGTATGGTTATGTTCCTGACCGATTCCAAATCCATTCGCGACGTCCTCTTGTTCCCGACGATGAAGCCGATGAAATAAGAAAGAATGATTTGCCTGTTAGGGCATAAAAAAAAGGGCTTTCGCCCTTTTTTTATTTGCCGTTTAACTTGCTCTGCCGACGGTTTTATAAGAAACGGTAACGGACTTTTCGTTGTGTGCGTCCGTGATGAAGGTTTTGAGCTTGGAAAGCTCGATCGCAAAGCCCATATTTTCGATCTCGGAGCTGACGAACTTGCTGTTTACGACTCCGATCAAACCGCCGTAAATATTGATCGCGGGACCGCCCGAATTGCCGCCGTTGATCGCGGCGTCCGTTTGGATAAATGTCAGTTTGGGATAATCGGTAAAGGTTTTTCCCGTGGCGGATACGAGGCCGCTCGTAGCGGAAAGTCCGAATCCGTAAGCGTTTCCGAGAACGAGGAGCTCGTCTCCGCGGGTAACATTGCCCTCGTAAAAGGGGATCGCCGACCAAGCGGATCCTACGGGAACTTTTTCCACGAGCTTGCACAGCGCGAGATCGTAAGCGGCGTCGCGATACACGAATTCGAGAGTATAAAGCGTTCCGTTCATATAGTATTTACTGGACGCGTCAAACGCGGCGGTAATGGATGAATAAACGCCCGAGACTTTTTTCGTTCCGTAAAAAGAGCCCCAAATGCTGCGCTGAATGTTGGACGTATCGTACACGGTTTCTTCGTAATATACTACGTGATTGTTTGTAATAACGTAGCCGTCTTCCGAGATGATGAAGCCCGTTCCCTGACAGCCGAGGTTGTACTGCGCTTCCATGCAAGATAAGCTCATAACGCTGTCCACGTACGTGACCGCGTAAGCGCCGATATTCGCTTTGCTTTGCCCGACCGCGTCGCGCACGGCTTCTTCGAGGGTATCCACTCTTTCGGAAAGCGTTTCGGCGATCTGACGGTATTTTGTCAGAGCGTCTTCGAGCTCGGCTTTCGTAACGGAATAAGTCGTGCCGGAGCCCGTGGACGCGGAAGAACCGCCGTTTGAATTGGCAAGGGAATCGGTATTGCTCCCAAACAAAGAGCAACCCGCAAGACTGATGATCAATACGAGCAGTGTTACGATCCCGATCGCGATAGAAAACTTCTTTTTCATTTTATCTCCTTTCGCCGCCGCGCGGCGCTTTCTGATCGTATAATATTATTTTATCATTAAATGAACCTTAAAATTAGCAAATTTTCTTAATAATTCATATAATGGTGTATGGAAGACGGCGTCGGGTTTGCGTGTGCGCTCGGAAAAGCGCTCGTAAAAAACAAGAATTTGACCGAACTATTAAAATTGCAGGCTTCGCTGCAAGTCGTGTCAAGTATCGTCAGCGCGACGATCGCCGAGCGCCGCCTCGGGGGCGATCTTACGGAAGGGAAGCAGCCTTAGAAAGCGCGATATAATCTTCGGCGGACAGGGTTTCTCCGCGAACGGACGGAGAAAAACCCGCTTTTTCGATTGCGCGCGCCGCCGCCTCTTTTCCGCCGAGCGCACCCGCAAGCGCGTTCGACAAAGTTTTTCTTCGCATATTAAACGCTGCGCGAATGAGCTTTCTCGCGCGAAGAATATCCTCTTCCTTGAATCCTTTATCTTGAATGTCGATCCGGACGACGGCGCTATCCACGTTCGGCGGCGGCAGAAAATTCTGCCTGCCCACGACGCGCGTGATCTTCGCGTCCGCAACGAGGTTCAAAGAGGCGGTAATGGCTCCGTACTCTCCCGATCCCGGTAGCGCGACAAGGCGCTCGGCGACTTCTTTTTGAACCATAACCGTTACGGAGGAAGGGCGTTCGTTCCCTTCGAGAAGGCGCATAACGATCGGGGTCGTTACGTAATAAGGAAGGTTCGCGACCACCTTGAATCGTTCGGGCAGGGGAGTCGAATTCTTCATAAAATCTTCGTAGATGACCGAAACGTTTTCTTTTCCCGCAAGCGTAACGGACAGAACGGGCGCAAGATTTTCGTCTATTTCGTACGCGATGACGCGCCCCGCCTTTTCCGCAAGGGCGGAGGTCAGCGTTCCGGCGCCCGCGCCGATTTCGATCACGGTGTCTTCTTTCGTTACGCCCGCGTCGGCGCAAATCGCGGCAAGCAGGTTCTTGTCCGTTATAAAGTTTTGCCCGTACTTTTTATTGAAGTTGATATTAAAATAATTGCCGTCTATGATCATAATTCGATTCCGTAAAACGCGAGAGCGTTCTTCGTGGTCATTTTTTCGACTTCGGAAAGAGAAAGCCCTTTGAGTTCCGCCATTTTTTCCGCGATGATCGGGATATACTTCGGCTCGTTCTTCGTTCCGCGGAAGGGAACGGGGGTCATATAGGGGCAATCGGTTTCGAGGAGCAGGCGATCGTTTGGGATCGCGGCGAGAACCGCGTCTTTATGTTTGGCGAACGTCAAAACGCCGCCGAAAGAAAAGAAGGCGTCCAAACGGGAAGAATAATATTTCGCGAGTTCGGCGCTTCCCGAATAACAATGCAAAAGGCAACCGTTTTTCAAATGGGAGAGATTGCGCTCCACGATCTTATTAAAATCCTCGTACGCTTCGCGAACGTGGAACACGACGGGAAGGGATAGCTCGTCCGCAAGAAGGATCTCTCTCTCCAATACTTCCTTTTGAACGTCCCGCGGAGAAAGATCGTAATGATAATCCAGCCCGATCTCGCCGAAGGCAACGACCTTTTCGTTCTCGGCAAGGCGAAATAGGGCTTTCTCCGTTTCGTCCGAATAGGCAGACGCTTCGTGCGGGTGAACGCCGATCACGGCATAAACTTCTTTTCGGCGGGAAGCAAGAGCGACGCTCCTTTCGGAAGAGGCAAGGTCGGACGAGGCGTTTACGATCACGCCGACGCCCGCTTCCTTTGCCGCCGCAAGAATTTCTTCTTCTCGGGAAGAGAGAGCTTCGTCGTCCAAATGCGCGTGTGCGTCAACGAACATATTTATCTGACTTCGCTGCCCGAATCCACGATTTTTTCGGGGCTGACGAGAACGACGCCGCCTTTGCCGTCATCCGCGCAAAGGAGCATTCCCTGCGATTCGACGCCGCGGAAGGAATGCGGGGCGAGGTTATATACGACGACGACCTGCTTCCCGACCATCTCTTCGGGCGAGTAATACTTCGCGATGCCGCTGACGATTTGCCTTGTTTCTTTTCCGATCTCGACCTGCATAACGAGCAGTTTTTCCGTTTTGGGCATCTTTTCCGCCTGCAAAACCTTTCCGACGCGCAACTCGACTTTTGCGAAATCGTCGATCGTGATCTCGGGTTTTGTTTCCGTTTCGGGCGCCTCGGCTTCTTGTTTTTTGTTCTCTTCGATCTTTTGCTCCATCTCTGCGATCTCCTTTTCTACGTCCACTCTCATAAAGAGCGCGTCTCTTTCGATTACTTTTTTCGCCTTCAAGCCGCCGAATTCAAAGAGGCTTTCAAAGGACTTTTCTTCCTCGCTGAGACCTTCGAAAGAAGAAAGAATTTTTTCGGAAGTATCGGGCAAAAACGGCTCGATCAAAACGCCGGACGCACGAATGACTTCCAAAAGAACGTACAATACGTCAGACAGCCTTTCCTTCGTGTCTTCGCTCTTGGCTAAGATCCAAGGCGCGTTTTCGTCTATGTATTTATTCGCGCGGCGGATCAAAGTAAAGATGGCTTCGAGCGCTTCGGGAACGAAAAGCTCGTCCATATTCTTTTGAACGGCGGGGAGGGTTTGTTTGAAAAGGGAAATGATCTCCTCGTCCGTGTTTTGCAGTTTTCCGCTCCAAGTCGGAACTTTGCCGCCTTCGTATTTATTGACCATCGCGACCGTTCTCTTAACGAGGTTTCCGAGGTCGTTCGCAAGGTCGGCGTTGATGCGCGAAAGGAAAGCGCGCGTCGTGTAAGCGCCGTCCGACCCGAAGGGGATCTCGCGCAAAAGGAAATAGCGAACGGCGTCCACCGAATAACGATCCGAAAGCTCCACGGGATCCACGATGTTGCCTTTGCTCTTGGAGATCTTATCCGCCCCCATCAAAAGCCAGCCGTGTCCGTACACCTTTTTGGGAAGAGGAAGGTCCAGCGCCATCAAAAGCGCCGGCCAAATGATCGAATGGAATCGAACGATCTCCTTACCCATCATATGAATGTCCGCCGGCCAAAACTTTTTGAAGAGAGAATCGTCGTCGCTTCCGTAGCCGAGCGCGGTAATGTAATTAACGAGCGCGTCGATCCAAACGTAAACGACGTGTTTGGGATCGAAGCTGACGGGAACGCCCCAAGTAAAGCTCGAACGCGTTACGGCGAGGTCGCTGAGGCCCGGTTTCAGGAAATTGTTGATCATTTCGCGGCGGCGCGGCTTCGGGAGAAGAAACTCGTCGTTTTCTTCCAGCAGGTTGATGAGCCTGTCTTGATACTTGCTCAGGCGGAAGAAATAGCAGGATTCTTTCGCAATGCTGACGTCGCGGCCGCAATCCGGGCATTTCCCGTTTACAAGTTGGGTCTTCGTCCAATACGTTTCGCAGGGAACGCAATAATAGCCTTCGTATTCCCCTTTATAGATGTCGCCTTGCGCGTATAACTTGTCGAAGATCTTTTGTACGGCGGCTTCGTGATACGGATCGGTCGTACGGATAAATCTATCGTAAGAAATTTTGAGGCGAGCCCAAAGCGATTGCAAGTCGGCGACTTTTTTATCCACGTACTCTTTGGGGGTGACCCCCGCTTCTTTCGCTTTTTGCTCGATTTTAAGCCCGTGCTCGTCCGTTCCGGTCAAATAAAAAACGTCGTACCCCATTTTGCGCTTAAAACGGGCGATCGCGTCGCAGATCACCGTCGTGTAGCAGGTTCCGAGGTGCCAAGTTCCGCTCGGATAATAGATCGGGGTCGTTATATAAAAAGTAGGCTTGCTCATGGTTTCCTCCAAGGCGCGTTTCGGCGCCGCTTATTGTTCAATTATACTACCCCTCGCCGCAAAACGAAAGTTATTTGACGAAAAAGAAGAAAATCGACCCTTCTTTCTCCTATTCGCATGCGAAAAAACGGATCGAGGGAGAAAACGGATCTCTTTCGCGCGGCGGAATATCCCGCGAATTTACTTTTTTCAAAATTCGGAGTTTTTTATTGACAAAGGAAATAAACGCATATATAATGATACAGTCGCGCGCTGCTATGGCTCAGTCGGTAGAGCACGTCCTTGGTAAGGACGAGGTCACCAGTTCAA
>DGWX01000019.1:0-5549 GCA_002395405.1 Christensenella sp. UBA4247 | reverse complement strand
TTGTCCTCGTCCTTACCAAGGACGCTTGTGCGATAGAAGGGGTCCCCGAGAGGGCGGAAGCCATCTTGGGGAGAAGGAGCATTTCGGGAGTCACCGGCAGGGGGAAGCAAAGCGCCGACCCTGCCCGACGGAAGAGAATGCGACGCGGACGAGGTCACCAGTTCAAGTCTGGTTAGCAGCTCCACGATAAGCACTCTCTTTGAGGGTGCTTTTTCTTTGTCCTCGTCCTTACCAAGGACGGTATGCGAAGGGAGGGGTCCCCGAGAGGGCGGAAGCCATCTTGGGGAGAAGGAGCATTTCGGGAGTCACCGGCAGGGGGAAGCAAGGCGCCGACCCTGCCCGACGGAAGAGAATGCGACGCGGACGAGGTCACCGGTTTCAAGTCCGGTTAGCAGCTCCAAAAAATCTCGTCGTCAAAAACGGCGAGATTTTTTGTATCCAAACCGAAGCGAAGCAAGGTTTGGCATATCATCAAGGGCAAAGCCCTTGTATATCATCAGGCGTTTACGCCTGTATATCATCGCGGCTTTGCCGCGTATAAACTTCCGCTCCGAAACGGTCTAAAACTGCCCAAAACGGCCCCTTTGGCTACATTTGGCTACACTTGGCTACACGAAAATCGGGGCACTTTTCCGCCCGAAAACCACCCGCGATAGAAATCTTTTTTAAGACTCTTTTTCCTCGTCTGTTTTTATTCTTGTTGTTAAGGTTTGAACTTCAAACTCATATTGCTCTTTGGAGAGGAGTTTCCGCTCGTAAAATGTTTTGATCATCTCAAGCTGTCGTTCCAAGAGGTATTTGTTGTCGTATTTCTTTTCACTGCTTTCCATACTCATTATATTATAGCTCAGAGGTTCGTCACTTTCAACTTCTCACAACACCCGGTTTCTCATAAAAAATCGATCGGTTTCCGCTCAGAAAACTGCCACTCAAGCTTTGTATGATAATCGATAAGGAAAAATCCCCTGTTATTGGCTTGTATATTTTATCGTATCAAGTCTTTTAGCACTTCTCCGGCGATGATGAGTCCGACGACCGACGGGACGAAAGCATTGCTGCCGGGGACTTGTCTGCGCTCAGTGCATTTTCGGACGGTACCGGGCGGACAAATACAATGCGCTTTACAAGAAATCGCCATATCTTCGATCGGCGTCATCGGCGGTTCTTTGGAATAAACAACTTTCAGCGCAGGAACGTTACGCTTTTTCAATTCCCGACGCATAACGCGAGCGAGTGGGCAAATCGACGTTTCGTAAACGTCGGCGACTTCAAAAGCGGTCGGATCGAGTTTGTTGCCCGCGCCCATAGAACTGATGATGGGGATGCCTGATTTTTGCGCTTGCAAAACAAGTTCGATTTTACCCGTCACCGTGTCGATCGCGTCGATGATATAATCATACTGTTTGAAATCGAAATGCTCCGAAGTTTTGGGCGTATAAAACGTTTTATACGTTTTCACCGTGATCGCGGGGTTGATCTCCGCAATGCGCTCGGCGGCAATGTCAACTTTGTGCTTGCCGACCGTCTTTCTCGTGGCGTATATCTGACGATTGATGTTTGTAAGGCAAACCTTATCGTCATCGATCAAATCAAGCGCGCCGATGCCTGAACGCGCAAGCGCTTCCACCGCATATCCGCCGACGCCACCGATCCCGAATACGGCAACGCGCGATCGCCATAACTTTTCCATAGCTTCCTTCCCAAACAGAAGTTCCGTTCTCGAATATTGATTTAACATAGCGACAGTTCCTTCATCGTTTCAAGCAACTGATTTCGATCCACTCCGCAACTGTTTTCGTCAGCTTCATTCTCTGTCCGATGAAGCTATGATTGCTGACGATCGTTTGATACGTGACGCAAGCAGACTCTTCCTTCAACTTTTCAAATAGCGGGCGCATCATCTTATCCGAAGGAGCGACCGCATCCTGCTCTGCTTCCACAAACAAGATACGATGATCAAGAAGTTTCTCATAATGATTAAGAATGCTAAGCTCTTCCTGATGATTCAAAGCGTTTTCATACACTTCGGAAGCCGAACCCATTTTGAGGCACTGTCCTTCTGTTTCGATCATCAAAAACAGCTCTTTTTCCATGCGATAGCGAAACGCCGCACCGATATCGTAGGCGGCAAGCGCCACCACGCCGCGAAGGAAGGGGAGTTCTTTCGCCGCGTTTAATACGGACTGACCGCCCATACTGTGTCCGACGAGGAAAATATTATCCGTGTCGATGTCATATTGATCGGCGATTGCGGGATTGTGCGCCCATTTCGCAATGGCGATAAGATCATCTTTGAGGTTGGTGAAGAGGTAATTCCCTTCGCTGCCCCAGGCGCCTCTGTGATTCATATGGATCACGACGCATCCTGCCCGCATCAGCGCGAGTTCCAAATCATTGTTTGTGGTATATCCGGGAAAGCCGTGCGATAAGATGACCGTAGGATATGGCTTTTTTATCCGTTTGTCGGGCGTGAGAAGATATCCGTACAACCGACACCCACCACTGACGATGTTCAGTTCATGGATCTCCGGAGACGCTGCTTTTTCATCTTCTTCAAATTCAATAAAAACTTTTTCAGAGTCCATTTTCCCCTCTCACCATTCGTCATCAAAACGATGCTTTTCGCCCTCTTTGTCTTTATAAGCAATGACGGTGGATAAATTGACGTTCTCTACACTGCGGAAAATATTTTGTTCCACTTGCGGATCTTCTTGTGCGAGCATTGCGATCAACTCTTTTACCTTCTTTCTCTTGGAGCCCGTATTGGATGTTTTGCATCCGTCGGAAGTGCAATAGTCGGTAAACTTACAAGCGCATTGGATAAAGCGCAGATTGTTAAAATCACGCCACCGTTTGATATCCTTTTCTCGAATGAGATACATGGGACGGATCAATTCCATCCCTTCGAAATTGGCGCTTTTGACCTTCGGCATCATCGTTTGCATTTGAGCGCCGTACAGCATACCCATCACAATGGTTTCTATGACGTCGTCGTAATGGTGCCCAAGCGCGATTTTATTGCACCCGAGTTCCTTCGCTTTGCTGTACAAATATCCGCGCCGCATTCGAGCGCAAATGTAGCAAGGGGATTTCTCGATCGTAAATACGTTTTCAAAAATGTTCGTATCGAAAACGGTGATCGGTATACCCAGTATCTTGGCGTTTCGTTCGATGACCTCTCTGTTCTCCGGACTGTAACCGGGATCCATAACGAGGAAGACGAGTTCAAACGGGAACTTTGTATGGCGATGTAACTGTTGGAACAGTTTTGCCATCAGCATCGAATCCTTGCCGCCCGAAATGCATACCGCGACTTTGTCTCCTTCTTTCAGTAGGGAATACTCGTTTATCGCTTTTGTGAAAGGAGAGAAGAGATCCTGATGAAATTTTTTGGTTATGCTCTCTTCGATTTTCTTTACGCTTTCCGTCGTATCGATTTCGTTGATATGGACGCGCAACCACGCAAAATAGCCTCCCGCAAGGCTGACTGCCGGAAAGCCGGATTCTCGCATTTCTTCTGCCAAAGAAAGACTGATGATACCATTACGGCAATAAAGGCATATCGTTTTATCCTTCGGGAGCTTGGCTTCGCCTATCGCTTCTTTCGGAATGTTGACGGCGCCGGGGATATGACCGTATTCATAGGATACGGCGTCTCGCAGATCGACCAAAACTAGGTCGTCTGCGGCAAGGCGTGATAGTTCTTCCAATGTGATTTCCGTCTTTTCCATCTCAACGTTTCCGATTCGCGTGTTCGCCAAATGATCGAGTTGCGTGGATTCATTCGCCCACTACTTCGGTAGGTTGATAATAGCATATTGTATTTGATAAGTCAAGGAGTTTGATTCTCTCCGGTTTTGCTTGATCCGCTTCCGATCCTGCTATATTGCTATGGGGGTTCGTCGAGTTCTGTAATTCACCAAGCGGTAGGATTCGCAGACTTCTCATCTCTTCGATTCGCACTCTCAAAGAAAAAATATAGCGTAGCCTTTTCGTACTACTTAGACAAAAAATCTCGTCGTCAAAACGGCGAGATTTTTTGTATCCAAACCGAAGCGAAGCAAGGTTTGGCATATCATCAAGGGCAAAGCCCTTGTATATCATCAGGCGTTTACGCCTGTATATCATCACGGCTATGCCGTGCATCAAAAACCGCTTCGGTTTGTCGATCGTTTGTTTGAAGAAACTTCTGTCAGTCCCAAACTGTTCCGAGCGCGATCGAAAACGCGCGATCAATAGAATTCTCTTTGAATAAAGAGGAGCGTAAAGCAGGACGACCAGTTGAAGTCCACGATCGAGTGCCATTGTTTGCGCCAATCGGGTACGCGCGGCTGCTTTCCTTTTCGTTCGCAGCGATAGGGAACGACTTTATCCATCGGATCGTAGAACTCAAAGATCGTTCCCGTCTTCTTATGCCATTTTTTTATGGTTTCGAGGGTTCTTTCTCTAAGTTCTTCCGCGATCTCGTCGTAGCCGTAATCTTGGAGACCTTTGATAATGAAATAATTGAGATTCAGCCACACGCCTCCGCGCCACATATCGGTCGAAAAGGCGGGATGATCTTGCGAAATCGAGGAGAGCGGAACGGGCGTCCAAAGTTTGGTCTTATCGGTCAAAAGCTCGACCATACGTTTCGCTTGTTCCGCCGAGGGAATGCCGCAGAAAAGAGGGAAGAAACTGAGAGGGGATAAAACGCGCGTGAGTTCTCCCGAGAACAGTTTATCGTAATACGTTCCCGTTTTTTCGTCCCAAAGTTCGGCGTTGATCCTGTCTTTGATCTCGTCCGAAATACGTTGCCATTTTTCCGCGCGATCGGGATCTCCGAGCTCGGCGAAGATCAGGGAAAGGTAATGCGCGTCGTGTACGGCGAAAGCGGAAAAATCGATCGCGTCCATTTCGTAATCGAAATCGAAACGCGGGCTGTTGTCCAGTCCGGATTCGCCGCATTTGCAGTTCGGTTGATCGGGTTCCGTCAGCCATTCGAGAAGTCCGTTTCCGTTCGCGTCTCTGTTTTTCATATCCCAAATCAGATATTTTTCGAGAACGTCCGTATATTCCGAAAGGAAGGCGCGATCTCCCGTCTTTTTATAAACGTTCCAAACGCCCCAAGCAAGTACTTGAGGCTGCGTTACGTCCGAGCATTCGCCCGGCGCCATCAAGTGGGGGATAAACCCGTCGGGATGCGCCTGCGATAAAACGGCGCGCAAGCAATCCTTTGCCATTTCGGGATTGTAATTGACCATCGCGAGCGCGTGGAAAACGCTGTCCCACAGCCACATATGGCGGTGAGGAACGCGGTTCGGCGTCGTCCAACGGCAAGGGATCGTTCCTTGGGGGGACTGGACGTTTACCTTGTTTACCGAAAGAGCTTTGTAGTAAAGTTTTTCGTATTTGCGGTCTTTGCATTTGGGCATTCTTTCGAAATAAGCGTAACGCGCGGCTTTGATGGCGTCGGGGTCCGCCGTACGCAACGTTTCGTTTGTACCCGCGCGCGCTCCTTCGAGCGAGAACGCGTGATAAATCGCGATTTTATAACCGCGCTCCGTCTT
>DGWX01000018.1:4380-18133 GCA_002395405.1 Christensenella sp. UBA4247 | reverse complement strand
GTCAAACTGTCGAAGAACTCGATGCTCTTACTCGACTCGGTGAGCTGCACGATCGCTTTCTTGTAATCCGGTCTCTTGCCTTCCGTCGCGCCGCGCCTTTTGATCTTGCCTTGCACGTTTACCGTGTTTACTTTCTCAACTTCCACTCCGAACACTTCTTCAACCGCTCTCTTGATATCGACCTTCGTCGCGTTCTTCGCAACTTTGAAGGTGTATCTCTTCATTTGAATGCCGCTGAAACTCTTTTCGGATAAGATCGGTTTGATAATGATATCGTAACTGTTCATACCTTTCCTCCTACGCCTCTAACTGATTCTTCTCGATCATTTCGGCGGCTTCTTTCGTGATCAGACACTTCGCGTTCGCAACGACGTCGAGCACGTTCAAAAGATTCGCGTTCACCGTCGTAACGTTGGGGATATTGCGGGAAGCAATAACCGCGCCGTCGTCATGGTCGCCGAGCACGATCAAGGTGCTCTTGTCAAGATTGAAATTCTTCAAAACGGAAGCGATCTCTTTGGTCTTCGCGTTTTCGATCGCGAGGGAATCCACCACGATGGCTTCTTCATTTTGGAATTTATAGGAAATCGCGCTCTTGAGCGCTTCTCTCCTCATGGTCTTATTGACTTTCTGAGAGAAATCGCGGGGCTTCGGAGCAAACACAACGCCGCCTTTGACCCATTGGGGAGCGCGGGTGCTGCCCTGTCTTGCGTTACCGGTGCCTTTCTGTCTCCAAGGCTTTCTGCCGCCGCCGCGAACTTCCGTTCTCGTAAGCGTGCTCTTCGTTCCTTGGCGCATATTGTTTCTTTGCGCGACGACGCACTGGTGAATAACGGACTCGTTGTACTCCTTCGCGAAGACTTCGTCCGAAAGCTCCATGCTGCCTACTTCTTTTGCCTGTTTATCATAAACTTTTACCAACATAATCTCTTTCTCCTTACGCCTTCACGGAGTTCCTCAAAACGAGGAGTCCGCCTTTGGGACCGGGCACGCCGCCCTTTACGAGGATCAAATTGCGTTCCGCGTCCACCTTGACGACTTCGAGGTTCTGAACGGTCACGTTCTCGTGTCCGTATTGACCTGCCATGTGCTTATTCTTAAACACGCGGCTCGGGTCGGAGTTCGCCGCCATGGAACCGACCGAACGATGGATCGGACCGGTACCGTGGGACATAGAACCGACGCGCTGCGCGTTCCATCTCTTGATTACGCCCGAGAAGCCGTGACCTTTGGAAACGCCGCTGACGTCCACCTTGTCGCCCGGCTCGAACTGCGCCGCCGTAAGAACGGTCTTGCCGACTTCGACGCCCGCGATATCGAGCTTGAGTTCCTTCAAATAACGCGCGCTTTTGACGCCCGCTTTTTGGAACACGCCTTTTTGGGGCTTGTTGAGCTTTTCCGACTCACCGAACGCTACTTGAAGCGCTTCGTAGCCGTCCTTCTCTTTGGTTTTGACATGCACGACGGGACATGGGCCTGCTTCGATGACCGTCACGGGAATGACTTGCCCATCCTGTGCAAATACTTGGCTCATACCAAGTTTTTTACCGACGATTGCTTTACTCATAGATAAAGTTCACCTCCAAATAATTTCCGAATTAAAGTTTGATTTTGATATCCACACCCGCGGGTACGTCCACGTTCATCAAACATTGAACGACCTTTGCGGAAGGATTATAGATATCGATAAGACGCTTATGCGTTCTCATTTCGAATTGCTCGCGCGAATCTTTATATTTATGCGTTGCGCGAAGAATGGTTACGACTTCACGCTCGGTCGGAAGGGGGATCGGTCCCGAGATCTTCGCGCCGCACTTCGTGATCGCATCGACGATTTTGGTCGCGACGCCGTCCACAAGTTCGTGATCGTAGCTCTTCAATTTGATTCTGATCGTTTGTCCTGCCATTGTTACTTCCTCCTGTTATTTCTAACTCGATATTCCGCGCTGCCGTGTGTTTCTTGCTCCCTGTAAATTTAAGGCAGGAAGTTCCTGCCGAATTTTTACGAGTTAGCGCCCGATTGGATCGGACTAGTCCGCGCAAATTAACCCCGGATTGGGTGACCTTGCGCATCATCCGTGACGGAGCGTCACTTGGCAATGCTTGTTTATTATATAAAACCCCCGTTTTCTTGTCAAATAAAGAAATATTAAATTTTCTTAATTTTTATATTTTTCTTAAAACCTTCGTTAAAAACCCCTGTTTTCGCAAAAAGAAAGAGCTTGCCGTTGCGCCTTCTTCGACGCGCTCTCCTTTTTCGAGCGCGTTCTTTTCTCCGATCGCCTTGCTTTCCGCCCTTCCGGGCGGCACGTTTAATATTGTTAGTGCGCGCGCGGGTATTGACAAGCTAACAATAAGTATGATATATTTATTTATACGCACGCGGCGCGCATTCGCCGTACGCGCGTACAGGAGGAGACTCGTATGAAGATTCCCGTAAGGAAATTTACGAAAAACTTAAAGCGCAAAAAGACCCTGATCGGGATCGCGATCGCGGCTGCCGTTATCGCGGTGATCGTCGTCGTTGCGGTTTTGATGAACGCCAGCACCGTAACTTTGATCAATACGAACGAAAAAGCCGGCAGCATCATCGGCGGCGGCAGACTCAGCAGCGGCAGCAACGCCGTTATGCGCGCCGTTCCCTCCGACGGTTACGTATTTACGGAATGGACGAATGCGGATGGTTCGGTCGCAAGCCGCGAGCCGAGTTACAGAATGCAAGTCCCCGCTTCCAACATTACTTTGTACGCGAATTGGAAACTCATCGATTGGTCGCTCGAACTCGAGCTGGACAGCGAGGATAACACCACCGTTTATCCTTCCACTTTCACCGTCGAGTCGGACACGATCTTCCTCAGCGCGCCGACCCGAACGGGGCATACTTTCCTCGGTTGGTACCTCGACGAAGACCTCGAAACGCCCTACGAATTGGATTACGTTCCGGCGGGAACGGCGGAAGAGATCAAGCTTTACGCGAAATGGGCGCCCTCTTACAAGATCACCTACGATCTTGACGTTCGCGTTTCGAACGACCCCGACAATCCCGCCACTTATACCGAATACAACTCCGTTACCCTCGAGAATCCCCTTTGGTACGAAGTAAACGAATCGGGCAAGACCACGGGCGGGACCTACAAGTTCCTCGGCTGGTACGACGAGAACAACAATCGCGTAACGACGATCCAAAAAGAATGGAAGCGCGATATTACTCTTCACGCGGAATGGGACGTAACGAAGGCCGTTTATTACGACGTTTACGAGAAGAACGGATACACGTACGTTGACCTCGGGCACTATCCCAATCACATTTTGGAAGACGCCTCGACGCTTCACTTCCTGAAAGAAGCGATCGACGCGGGAACCGTAACGCCCGATCCCGAAACGGGACTTTTCAGCTATCAAAATACGCTTTACGCGAAAATGACCGCCGCGCCCTATCAAGGGAACACCTATTTCAGCGACGAAACGCTCGTGGAAAAAGATAAGGAATATTTCTTTATCGTGGAGCCCATTCGCTGGCGCGTTTTATCGGGCGATCCGTCCGATCCGACCTCCGCGGTCACCCTTCTTTCGGAAGACGTTTTATTCGCGGCTCCTTATAAAACCGACCTGCAAGTCCGCTCGTACGACGGCAAGCCGATCTACGCGAACAACTGGCAGTACAGCAACTTGCGCGACTATCTGAACGACGTGTTCTTCGGCGAAGCGTTTATGGACGGCGAAGCCGCGTTCGTACAAACCACGCAAGTGGATTTCGGCGCGGGAACTTCGCATTTCGCGACTTTCGCAAACGGAAAAATATCGGAAGATAAAGTCTTCCTTCTCAGCTATAAAGATCTTGCCAATAAAAATTTCGGTTGGGATCATTGGACGATCACCGAAGATCCGCATAAAGTCGCGAAAGCGACCGATTACGCAAAAGCTTCCGGCGTTTACAGCAGCTTGAACGGCGGATCGGAGCGCGACGCTTGCCATTGGTGGCTACGCTCGGCGGGCGATTTCGAGGATACGGCGTCCGTTACGACCGCGCTCGGCAACGTGGGAACGTATAGCGTAAAATCCACGTGTATCGGCGTTCGCCCCGCGATCACCGTTAAACTTTCCTGATCTCTTTCGGGGGAATCATCTATGACGAAAAAAAGATATTATCTGCCCTTCGCGCTTTCGCTCCTTTTCTTTTTTGCCGTCTTCACGCTGTCCGCCGCTTGGGTTGCCTCGGCGGAAAAGGCGCCGGAGCGATCCTTTAAGGTCGCGCATTTAACGGACGTTCACGTCTTTGATAAGGAATACGCAAACGAGTCTTCTCCCGCTTTTCAAAAGGCGGAGAATTCTTTAAGCGTCTATTACCGCTCGGAAGAACTTTTTCTCGCCGCGCTCGAAACGGTTCGAGAGCAAAACGCGGATTATTTGATCGTCAGCGGCGATCTGACGGCGGACGGAGGCAGGAGCAGTCACGAGCTCGTTGCGAACGCGCTTCGGAAAGCGCAAACCGAGATCCGCAAAAACAAACCGTCTTTTCAGATTTTCGTAATTCCGGGCAATCACGATCTTTATAACAGCGGCGCGCGCTGCTATCTGCCTTCCGAGGAAGCCCTCGCCGGCAAAACGGACGAGGAAAAGCGAGCGATCACGGAGAACTTCTCTTCCCGCATGGCGCTCCCCGTCAATCTCGTTGACTTTTACGAGATCTATCAAGGTCTCGGTTACGGATCTTCCACGCTCGGTACCGTCGAATATTTTTATACGAGTCCCTATTTTTACGGCTGCGGAAACGCGGATTATCGTCGCGCCCTCGCCCCGAACGACCCGACGGAGGACGAGATCGAATCGAGCGAAAGCGATCCGACCGCCTTCGATAAAGCGTCTCGCGCGGGCGGGCTTTCTTATATCGCGAGAATGGCGGACGGATTTACCCTCGTTGCGCTGGATACGAATCGCCTCTCTTATACGGACGCTTTTACCTATTCCCCCCTCGGGAGCGAAGCGTACCGTTTCGGAAGATGGACGGCGCAAACGTCGGGAGACGTCAGCCGAGAGCAACTGGAATGGGCGGAGAGCGTACTTTCCTCCTTTGGAGAAAAGCCCGCTTTGCTTTTAGGCACGGCGCACCACTCCCTCGTTCCGCATACCGATATGCAAGATCAAATTACGGCGCGCTTTATCGCGGCGGATTATCGAACGGCGAGTTACGTCCTCGCCGATCTCGGCGTTCGCTATTTCTTTACCGGACACGTACACGCGAACGACGTTTCGACCTTTGTTTCGCAAAAAGGAAACGTCTTGTACGACATTGAAACGCCCTCCGCCGTTTGTTACGGAGCGGCGACAAGGGTCGTTCGATTCGATCTCTTCCCCGGCGGCGCGGAAAAAGTTTACGACAGCCTTTTTTCGCTCGAAACCATCGAAGGAAACAGCGACGTTATCTCCCTCTTGGACGGGAAAACGAGATCCATCGAACGCTTGATCACGGATTTTTACCTAAACGAAGACCTCAAGATCAAACTCAAAAACAAAATCGCAGGATTGGAAGGGAAAAGCGTAGGCGCGTTCGGCGTTTCCGCCCTGACCGTATCGCTCTTGCAAGACCTTACGGACGACCTTTTCTCTCTCGATCTCAAAAAGCCCGAGATCGAAGGGGAGAAAATCTCCTTCCCCGCGACGACCGCGAATGGCTATCGGTTCCTTTCTTTCGCAAAGGATTTCGAATCCTATCTGTTTGATATCGACGCTTCTCTCGGAAAAGTCGAAGGAGGATATAAAGTAAAAGACCTCGTTCGCGATTTGTATCGGCTGAACCTCGTAGGCGCGGAGTACGCATCTCTTCCGCCCGAGCTTTCCGCCGTCTCCGACGCGCTTACGAGCGGCGCCCTTGCCGAAAAACTCGTAAACGCCGCGCTGGACCTTCTCCTTCCCGAACTCGAAGTTTTATTCGACGCCCCGCTTTCCTTCTCTTCGCCTTTGGAAGAAGGAAAAGGCTTTGACCTTTCCGCCTATCCCGCGCGCTACGAAAACGTTTCGGCGTCGGATATCGGAAAGCTCGCGATGAACCTCATGCAAAACAATGCGGTAACCTCGATCCGGACCCTTCTTATGGCGCTTCGAAAATTTTCCGAGAACGCGATCGTAAAAGCCGCGCTTTCTTCTTTGGATTCTTCCGTCGTGAAAACTGTTCTTTCTTACGCCGCGAAGATCACGCCCGAAACCGAGCTTCGCGCCTTCTTAAAAGAAGAATTATTCGATCGCTACTTTACGGACGCGCTTTTCAAGAATCTCGGCAGCTATGCAAACGACATTTTACTTTCGTACGCTTCCGACGCTACGTCCGACGGAACAACGGCGCAAAGAGACGGAGAGGTCATTCGCTATTCCTATCGACAAAACGCTCTCTTGACCTTCCCCCTCGCAAACGGAGATCTCGCCTGGGAAGGGGCTTACAGCTATAACGGCGCGCTCGGGAAAGAGGAGAATCCGCCTACCGAAAAGGACGGACGCTTGCCGGAAATGATCAGCATCGCTTACGGAGAGGATCCGTATCGTCAGATCAACGTAAAATGGTTTATCCGCCCCCAAAGCGCCCTCGATTCTTTCGAGGCGTCCGCGAGCTACGTTCGCTATTGGAGCGATTCTTCCGAAGGCGCGCTTTTCCTCGCGAGCGGAGAAAAAGTTAAGCTGACGATGCCGCAGATCGACCTCGGCGTTTTGTATCTTTCGAGCGCGAAAGTCGATTACGAAATGCACACCGCGACCCTGTTTATCGGAGATTTTGCGGACGGGGAGACCGTTTATTTTACCGTCGGGAGCGACGAGCTCGGTTGGAGCAAAGTTTGTTCCTTTAAGAAAAAGGCGAAAAACGGATCGGTTACCGCGCTTGCCTTCTCCGACATTCAAGGCTCCGTGGAAGAAAATTACAGGGAAAGCGAGAAAAACGCCGAGATCGCTTTGTCCGCCCTTCCGAGCGCCGATTTGATCCTCAATCCGGGCGACAACGTAGATAAAGAAGACAATACCCGTCAATGGGAATATCTCCTTTCGCATAACGCGAATCTGTTTTCCCATTTCGTTCACGTGGGCGCCGCGGGCAATCACGAGAGCGGGTCGTTTGCAATGGAGACTTATCTCGCGACCCCCGGGAGCGCGGAAGGAAAAAGCGCAAGCGGCTACTATTATTCCTTCGATATGGAAAACGCCCATTTTACGATTTTGAACACGAACGATCTTGCCCCTTCCGGCGCTCTTTCAGCCTCGCAGCTTGATTGGCTGAAACGAGATCTTACCGCCGCGGACGGCAAATGGAAGATCGTCGTTATGCATAAAGGACCTTATACGGCGGGCAGCCACGCCTTTGACGATGACGTTCGCGCGTTGCGCGCGTCCTTAACTCCGATTTTCGCGGAGAAAGGAGTTTCCCTCGTTTTGCAAGGCCACGACCACACCTACTCCGTCAGCGAATTCATAGACGCGTCCGGGCAAAGCGTAAAAGCGGAAACCGATTCGCTCGGAAGATTCGTTGCGCCGAACGGCGTTTTATATCTAAACCTCGGAACGCTCGGCGATAAGTTTTACGACTATCTGTACGCCGACGCCGTAACTCTGAAAGATCGCTCGAACGAGGGGCACTTCCTTTCAAGCCCCCTTTCCGCCTATATGACCGAAGAGATGCGCCTCGAACTCGTAGGCGCGCCTACTTTCGCGGCCCTGACCGTTACGGAAAACGGGATCGCCCTTCGAACCTATGCGATCGCGGGTGGAGACTCCGCCCCGATCGATGAGATCGAAATCGTTCGCGAAGGGAAGGAATCGGAAATTCCCGCGTTCTCTTTCAAATGGGAGCGCGACCTTAAAACCGAAACCTTTACCTCCGAAGACGCCGAAAAGCAAAGCGTTACCTCGTTTTACGTTACGGAAAAGGACGGATCCTTCCGCTATTATAAAGGATACTCGATCGGAGAAGTTACCGAAGGCGATTACGTTTCGGTCAAAGGCCGCGCGTATCTTGCCTCTTCCTGCTTCGTAGCCTTGTATGAAAGAAGCGAGGAGAGCGGCGAGTACGAACTTCTTTCCTCCCCCGTCTTCCTTGCATTGACTCCTTTCGAGGGTAAAACGTCCATGCCGATTTGGGCCGTTGCGTTGATCTCGTCCGTCGGCGGCGCGATCCTTCTCGGCGGAGCGGCGTTTCTTTTCTTCTTTTTCAAGAAAAAGAAAAAAGACGGCAAAGCGGCCGACGGCGCGGCGTAAAACAAAAACTTGCGTTTCGCGCCCTACGATGATATAATAAAACATACCTTTTAGGGAGGATATTGTATGATTACCTATATTTTGCTTGCCCTCGGCGGCGTTTCTTTGATTTTTTTCCTTCTCCTTCGCGGAAAGGAAGGCGGCATCGTACCCGCCGCGTTAAAGACGTTGACAAGCCTGTTCTTCGTCGGAACGGCGATTGCCGCGATCGTCGGTAATTACAACACCACGGGAACCGTCACCTTCTCCAAACTCGCGTTTATGGGGCTCGTCGTTATGGGGCTCGTTTGCGGGTTGATCGGAGATTTTGCCCTCGATCTTAAAATCACCTATCTCGAATCGAATTTGCGCCACAGCGACCTATACACCTATATGGGAATGACCGCGTTCGCCATCGGGCACGTGTTTTATATCGTTGCGGTCGGCACCTTCTTCGGCTTCTCCGCTTGGACGCTCCTGATCGCCGCCGGATCGACAGCCGCGATCATTACGGGCAGTATTTTCCTGATGAAGATGAATTTCGGTAAATTCCTGATCCCGAGCATCGTGTACGCGTTTCTCTTAACCTTATTCCTCGCCTCTACCGTTGCGGCGGGCATTCTCGCCTGTTTCAGCGTATCCGTTATTCTTTTGATTTGCGGCGCGGCGCTTTTCCTTCTCTCCGATCTCGCCCTTTCGGTGACCTATTTCGACGGGAACGACAGCCGCCTTTTGATCATAGTGAATCACGTTTTGTACTATGCCGCGCAGTTCCTGATCGCGCTGAGCCTCTTGTACGTCGGATTACCTTTCTAATTCGATCGATTCCATCCACGCAGAACGAAAAAACCGCCGACTCACTCTCGGCGGTTTTTTATCGGTTGCCCGATTTCGGATCGCTTTTCGGTTTGGGCTTTCTTTCCTTTGTTCGTTTCCGCCAACCCATGCCCCCTATCTTTTTCCAAATCGAAAAATAAATAGTTCATTTCGTCGTTTTCAGTTTGTGACGCTCTTTTTTCAAAATCGAAACGAGGACGACGATGGCTTGAAGAGGGATCCCGATCAAAAAGATCAGCCAAATATTATAGGAAAGGATCGTGCAGTAAACGGCGGTGATCAGCCCCCAGATCGCGACGGAAGAACAGATCATCGAAAGGAACGGCACGCGGATCCAGCGCGTGTTGAAAAGCTGCATCAAAAGCGCGGAAACGGGGATCGCCCAAATAAAGACCTGCCAAGCCGAGGTCTTCATAAACACGCGGATATAGACGTAAATGACGACGGCGATCGCCCAGACGACGCAAACCGAGATGGCTGCGATCAAAGCTTTCGTCAAAAGCGCGGGGTCGCGTCTCTTCTTGGGGGCTTCGTCCGCGTCCTTTTCCAAAATGCGCGAAAGGGGGACGCCGTACACTTCGGCGATCTTGGCGAGCGTCTCCACGTCGGGAAGAACTTCTCCGTTTTCCCATCTCGAAACGGCTTTATCGGAATAATTGATTTGCTTTGCGAGGTCTTGCTGGGTCATCTTGTTCTTGCGGCGCAAGGTCAGCAAGTTCTCGATTATGATTTCGCGAAGATTATCCATAGCTTAAATTTTATCACGTTTTCCCCTCGAAAACAAGGCGAAAAGGGGGAATTCTCGCTCCGGTGGAGTCCGTTCTCGCCGATTCCACCGAGCGGGAACGGATCCGAGAATCGCGGTGTTTCGAAAGGGAGTGGCTCTTTACAGCGGATGTGATACAGTATAAACGGTTCCCGAACGGGGCTAAAATCATAAAACAGGAGACAGAAAATGAAAATCGCTTACATTTGCGACGTGCTCGGAGAAGCAAATAACGGAACGGTCATTGCGACCATGAACTTGATCGATCGATTAAGAAAAAGCGGACACGAAGTCTATATCGTATCTTCGGATAAAAGCAGGATCGGCGAAAAAGATCATTACTACGTCAAGAGCGTGAATTTCGGGAGATTCCTGAATCGCGTTCTCGAAAAGAACGGCGTTACGCTTGCGAAGCCGAATAAGCCGCTCCTTCGCGAGGTCATCGGGAAAGCCGATCTCGTCTACATCGAGATTCCCTTTGCACTCGGGGCAGCCGCGGTCAAGATTGCGCGCGAGCTCGGAAAGCCGATCGCCGCGAGTTTCCATTGTCAGGCGGAAAACTTTACGGCGCATTTCTTTTTGATGAACAGCCGTTTGGCGAATCATCTGACCTATCGCGTGTTTTATAAAAACGTCTTTCGCCATTGCTCGGCGATCCATTATCCGACGGCGTTTATCAAAAAAGTGTTTTACGATCACACGGGGATCGACGTCCCCGCGTACGTCATTTCGAACGGCGTGAACCCGAAATTCTTCGAGCCGTTGAAGGAAAAACGGGAAAAGAACGAAAAGTTTACGATCGTTTGCAGCGGTCGGTACAGCGACGAAAAAGCGCAACAAACCTTGCTTCGCGCGGTCGGACGCTCCGATCACAGGGATTCGATCCGCGTCATTCTCGCGGGGGACGGTCCGAATCGAAAGAAGTACGAGCGTCTCGCGCGGAGGCTCGGCGTCGATTGCGAATTCGGCTTCCATCCGCAGGACGAGCTCATTCGCATTTTGAAGATGTCCGATCTGTACGTCCACACGGCGACCGTCGAGATCGAAGCGATCGCCTGCACCGAAGCGATCGCCGCGGGGCTCGTCGCCTTGATCTGCGATTCCGAGAAGAGCGCGACGAAAGCATTTGCCGTCGATCCTTGGGTCAAATTCGGAAAATACGATTATAAGACGCTCGCGCATAAGATCGACTTTTTGATCGAGCATCCGAACGTCCTCGAATCCTATAAGGAGAAATACAAGGAAGCGGGGAGCGTTTTGCCGCTCGACGTCTGCATGAACAAAATGGAAGCGATGATCGAGTCGGTTTTGAAAGCCCGGCGGGAAGTTCCGGAAGGCGAACCCGTCTGCGCGGCGGAATAAAGCGATGGAAAAAGTCTTATACTATTCGTCCGAAACGAAAGACGATTTTGCGGGAAACGCGATCGAGCATAAGGATCTCCCCGCGTCTTACGAATTCTTTTTCAAAAATCCGATCGCGCGGGCGGCGGCGTTTTTGCTCTATTATCTCGTGGGGCTTCCGTTCGGCTTCTTCTTTCAAAAAATCGTGTATCGCGAGAAGATCGTCGGGCGGGAAAAGCTCAAACCGTATCGGAAGACGGGGTACTTTTTATACGGCAACCATACCCGCGAGGCGGGCGACGCTTACTGCCCGGGCAGGATCGCCTTCCCGAAAAAAGCCCATATCATCGCGAATGCCGATTGTATGAATATCCCGGGGATCCGCTTTATGGTCAAAGCCTTCGGCGCGATCCCGATCCCGCTTTCGCTCGCTAAGATGAAGGCATTCGTCAAAGCCGTCGAACGCTTGGAAGGCGAAGGAAAGGTGATCGTCATCTATCCCGAAGCGCATATCTGGCCCTATTACACGAAGATCCGTCCGTTTCCTTCGGTGTCGTTCCGCTATCCCGCGGAAAGCGACAAGCCGGTTTTTACCTTTACGACCGTCTATAAAAAGCGTAGATTCGGCAAACGCCCGAAGAATGTCATCTACGTTGACGGACCGTTCTTCCCGACCGAGGGCGCGAGTACCGCGAGGAAGAAAGAGGAACTCAGAGAGCTTTGCTTTGACGCGATGACCGCGCGCGCCGCGCTGTCCGATTGCGAGTACGTCAAGTACGTCAAAAAAGAGGAACCGATCGAAAAACCGGAATAGACGGGCGGCGAAACTCGGAACGTTTTCGCAAGGAAGACGAAAAACGAAAGATAAATCAACTTAAAAAAACCGGTCCGATTCGTTGATTTTGAAAAAAAGAAGAAATCGTGTTATAATTAAAAAAACGGATGGAAAGGAGAAGGATATGTCCTCGACCAAGGGCTATTTGATGCATATTACAGAGCAATTTGCGGACGATAACAGCCTATCGTATCGCCCGATGATGGGAGAATATTTGCTCTATTACAAAGGAAAGCTCGTAGGCGGAATCTATGACGATCGATTGCTGATCAAACCGACGCCCTCCGCGCTGCGCCGCCTGCCCTCTTTTCCTATGGAAACCCCGTACGACGGCGCGAAACCGATGATCCTATTTACCGAAACGGAAAACGGCGAGTTATTGCGCGCGCTGTTTGAAGACGTGTTTTCCGATCTTCCTCCCGCCAAACGATAATAAAAAAGGTCGATTCGCTCGACCTTTTTTTCGCGTTTCGCGTATCTATTTTATTTTTGATCCGGCCAAATAAAATTGGATCTTATCATTTCTCCGTTATCCACGAGGATATCTTCCCCCGTCATACTCTTATTGATTACGGTCAGGAAATACGCCCATTCCGCGATCTCTATTGGCTCCGCCCATTTCCCGAGAAGCGCCTCGCGAAAGACGGCGCCGCGAAGCGCCTCGTCCTTCAAAACGGGATCGTTCGAACTCGTTAAAACCCCGCCCGGGGAGAGCGAATTGCACGTTGCGCCGAAAGAAGCAAGGCGAAGCGCCGCGTTCTTCGTGTAACCCACAACGCCGGCTTTGCTCGCGGAATAAAGAGGAAATTCCGCGCCGTTTCTCGCGCTTGCGGAAGCGATGTTCAGAACGGAGCGGATCGCCGGCTGAAAAGCATAGGTCTCCACCGCGTTGATCGCGCCTTTTAAGTTTACGTCGATCACGTCCGATTCCGGAAATTGAATGCCCGCCGCCGTGATCACGACCGAAACGTCCTTTACGGGCGGAAGCATTCCCCGAACGTCCGCTTGAATATGCGAATAACCTTCCTTACGAATCGAAGGGGGGAGAATATCGATCCCTACGACTTCGAATCCTTCCTTCAAAAATTTTTCCGCGATCGCCTTGCCGATCCCGCCCGAAGCGCCCGTCAGTAAGAGTTTCATTGCGCCCCCTCCGCCTTACGCGCCGCTCTCCATTCGAGATACTCCCTTCCGACGCCTTCTCTCTCCATCTTCTTGACCCAGCGATACCCGACGGGCGAAAAGAGGATCTCGAACAAAAGTTCACAAACCGCCCCCGTCACCGCGCACATCACGCATTGCAGCGGCGTCCAGCCGAAGAAATTCAAGCTGACGATAAACGCGAAAAGCATATTGTCTGCAAATTGCCCGATAAAGGTGGAAAGATAGGCGCTGACCGAAAACGCAAGAAAATTCTTATTGGGAAACGCGCGATCGATCGCGGCGTTCAAAAAGTTATTCACGAACGCCGACGCGACAAACGCGATCGAACTTCCGAGGATCACAAACCAAGCGGAACGAAATGTTCCGTCCAACGCGGCGTTTATAACGGCTTCCGATCCCTCCACGTAGCTTTGCGACCACGTTCCCGGGATATAGGACGCCGCGATAAAGATCGCGGAGAACAAAAGATTGATCAAAAGAGCGACGACGGAAAGCTCGTTCGCCGCGCGCACGCCGTATCGCCTCGTTACGATATCCATCAGCAAAAAGGCGAGCCAAGAGAACAAGATCCCGCAATCGAGCGCGAGCCAGCTGAG
>DGWX01000018.1:0-4242 GCA_002395405.1 Christensenella sp. UBA4247 | reverse complement strand
TAAAATTTTGATCTCTGTAAAAAGGGTTTTGATTTTCGTCACAGCGGTGACCTCCTTGTTTTTTATTGCGAAGATGGTTAAGCAAGGAACATCTTCTATTCTTCCTTTTGCTCAAAAAAAACGAGCAATAGTATTGTAGCAAGAGTCGGAAAAAAAGTAAACGGTTTTTCTCTTTTTCGGTTTCTTCTTTTTTCGAAACGCGGGGCGCTCGAAAAGAAACTCTCGCCTTATTTCGCGTGAACGACTTTTTCCGCGATCTTAACGGTCTCGCGCGCGTCTTTTCCGTAAAAATCGGCGCCCACTTCTTTCGCGTAATCTTCCGTCAGCACGGCGCCGCCGACCGCGACCTTAGCGGTCGATCCCGCCTGTTTCAAGGCGTCGATGGTTTTTTTCATAGACGGAACGGTCGTCGTCATCAGCGCGGAAAGCCCGATCAGCGGCGCCTTCGTTTTTTCCCAAGCCGCAACGACCGCGTCTTCCGGAACGTCCTTCCCGAGGTCGAGAACGGTAAATCCGTAGCTCTGCAAAAGCATTTTAACGATATTTTTCCCGATATCGTGTATATCCCCTTTGACGGTCGCGAGAATAACGTCGGGCGAAGACTCGCCCGAACCTTCCTCCTGCTTTTTCATAACGTCCATTCCCTTTTTAACGACTTCCGCCGCGGCGATCAAACGGGGAAGGAATACTTCGCCCTTCTCGAATTTTTCTCCGATCTCGTCCAGCGCGGGAATAAACTCCTCGTTTATGATCGCGAGCGGTTCTCTCGAAAGAAGCGCTTCTTTGACCGCCTCTTCGATCTTCCCCGTCGCGCCGCAATAAATCATGCCGCGGATCCCTTCCGCGTTTTCTTTATCGAAATTGAAATAGGCGGAAGTATCGAGGGTCAAAAGTTTCCCGGAAAGCGGTTCCGCATATTCTTCCGCAAGCGGATTCAAAATGGGCGCGGTAAGCCCCGCTGCCAAACAGCGCGACAAAAAGGCCGCGTTTATCTTCTTTCTGTCCGGCATCCCGAAACTGATATTGCTGACGCCGAGCACGGTTTTTACGCCGAGCTTTTCCGTTACTTCCTTTACGGCTTTTGCCGTTTCCTCCGCCTGCGTTTCATCCGTGGCGATGGTCATGACCAAGCAATCGATCAAAATATCTTTTTTCTCGATCCCCTCTTTTTCGAGGGCGGAAACGAGCTTTTCGGCAAAAGCGAAGCGTTCTTCGTGCGTATGCGGCATGGTTTCGCCGAGGCAAAGTCCGACGACCGTCGCTCCGTACTTTTTAGCGATGGGCGCGATCTCTTCCAAACTTTCCTTTTTGAGATTGACCGAGTTGATAATGGGTTTACCCGCGTACACGCGGCACGCCGCTTCGAGCGCCTCTTTGGAAGAGGAATCGAGCTGCAACGGCGTATCCACCGTTCCCTGCAATTCGCGAACGACTTTCGGAAGCACTTCTTTTTCATTTAGCTCGGGAAGCCCCACGTTTACATCCAAAATATCCGCGCCCGCTTTTTCCTGATCGATCGCCTCTTTCATCAAATAATCCGTATCTCCCGAGAGGAGCGCGGCTTTGAGCTTTTTCTTGCCCGTCGGATTGAGCCTTTCGCCGATCACGGTAACGCCGTCGCCCAAAAACACGGTTTTCGTGGCGCTCGTTGCGGCGGTAACTCGCTTTACATCGCGCGGCGCGGGCGTCAGATCCGCGATCGCTTTTTTCAAGGCGCGGATATGGTCGGGAGTCGTTCCGCAGCAGCCGCCGAGAATGCTTACTCCCATTTTCGCCATTTCGCGCATCGCCTCGCCGAACGAGGCGGGATCGCATTCGTACACCGTCATTCCGTCTTTTACCTTGGGAAGTCCCGCGTTCGGCTGAACGATAACGGGGCAAGACGCGTACTCCGCGACTTTTCGAACGAGGGGAAGCATTTCTTTCGCTCCCAGCGAACAGTTGATCCCCACGGCGTCCGCATGAAGCGCCGATAAAGTTACGGTCGCGGTTACGGGATCGGTCCCGAGGAAGGTTCTGCCGTCTTCCATATACGTCATCGTTACGAACACGGGAAGATCGGAATTTTCTTTGGCGGCGAGAAGCGCGCATTTCGCTTCGAGAAGATCGCTCATCGTTTCGATCAAAACAAGGTCCGCTCCCGCCTCTTCTCCCCATCTTACGATCTTTGCGTAATTCCGATAGGCTTCGTCAAAGGTAAGCGTCCCGTTCGGTTCCAAAAGGACGCCGTGAGAAGACATATCCAGCGCGACTTTTTTCGCGCCCGCCTCTTTCGCGAGGCGTATGCCGGCTTTTATGATCGCTTCGACGTCCGCGTTTTTCATTTTGAACGGATTGGCGCCGAAGGTATTCGCCGTAACGACGTCCGCGCCCGCTTCCACGTACGCTTTGTGGATCGCAAGCACGATCTCGGGATCGGTCAGATTGTAATTTTCGGGGAAAGCCCCCGCTTTTAAGCCGCGCGCTTGGAGCATCGTTCCCATCGCGCCGTCAAAAATCAAAAATTCCTTTTCCATCATTTCCGATCTCCTTTTTTCGGATACACGCCCGTTACGCCGATAATACTCTTCCGCGGAAGCAAAAGTCCGCCTTCCGTTACGGACAGCCCGATCTTTTTCTCCACGGACAGCGCCCGCCCGATGTCCGCGTTTGCGGAAAGCGGCAGGTCTCCGTAACCCGGGCAAAACCGAAAGGAAGTTTCGAAGCCTTCCGCCTCGATTTTTTCCCTCTCTCGTCCGAGAAGTTCGTCCGCTTTCATCTCCGCATAGACGCTCGCGATCGCGTTCAATGCAACGCTTTCCGAAGGCCTCGAAAAGGACAATTCCTTGATCCTTTTATCCGTTTGCGCGCCGAGCGTAAACGCGTTCAGCAAAGCGTGCGACGCGCCCGCGAGATGCTTCTTTATACTTTCGCCGGGGAAAGAAACGTCCGCGCCCGATAAAGTAACCGCGGGAGAAACCGTTCCGACGGCAAAAAGCGCGCAAACGAAACGAGGCGTAAAGAGCGTTTCGTTTTCTTTCAAAACTTTTGCGAGAAGGCGATAGGCGCCTTCGTCCGCTTGTTTTGCGCCGAGAAGGCGATACGCGGCGGCGAGAAGTTTCTCTTCGTCCATTATTTCAAATATCCTTTCGCTTGAAGGCGCGCGACCAGACCTTCCGCGATTTCGGGGCGATTCATCGTATAAAAGTGAACGTCGTCCACGCCCGAATCGAACAGTTCCGCGACTTGCTGCGCGGCGTAATCGAGGCCGGCGGAAAGAAGCCCTTCTTTGTCGTATTCATATCGATTCAAAATGCGAATGATCTCTCCGGGAAGCGAGACCGCGCACATATAGATCATCTTATTGACCTGCGCCTTGCTCATGATCGGCATAATTCCGGCGCACACGGGAGACAAGATCCCTTCTTTTTCCACGCCGCGGAAAAACTCGAAAAATCGCCTGTTATCAAAGCAAAGTTGCGAGATGAAATACGAAGCGCCGAGCTTTTCTTTTTTCTTCATGATCGAAAGATCGTTTTTTAAGGACGGCGAACTCGGATGCCCTTCGGGGTAGCAGCTCGCGCCGACGCAAAATCCTTTGTCAACGAGGGTGGGAATGATCTCGGTCGGATGCAGATATCCGTCCGAAACCTCGATCCCTTCGATCTTATCGCCGCGGAGCGCGAGAACGTTCTCGATCCCTCTTGCTTTATAAGAATCCACAACGCGCCCGACTTCGCTTTTCTCGCTGTTGATCACCGTTACGTGGCAACAAGAAGGCATATTGTACTCGTTTTGCGCCATATACGCGATCTCTTCGGTCAGCGCGTCGTTCTTCGAGCCGCCGGCACTGTAAGTTACGCTGACGTAAGAAGGGGCAAGCGGCGAAAGCGAAGAAAGGAGAGAGCGCACGAGCGCCACGTCAAACTCCCCCTTGGGCGGGAAAATCTCAAAAGAAAGCGTATTTCCTCTTTTTCGGATCGCGTCGGTAATTTTCATATTGCACCTCGTTCGTCTTTTACGTTCATTATATAAGTCAAAGAAACGTAAAGTCAATGTTTTACTTAAAGTATTAAGTAATTGTTGCAACGGGGTTAAAATATGCTATAATGAAATATACAAACCCAAAAAAAACGAGAGGTTTTGATATGAAAAAGAAAGAATCCGGCGAATTGAACAAAGAGATCACCGCCCCGAGCGACGAAATCGCCCTTCCCGCCAAAGAGAGCGCGGAAGAGAACTTTGCCCCCGAAGCGGAGATCG
>DGWX01000038.1 GCA_002395405.1 Christensenella sp. UBA4247 | reverse complement strand
GCTACACGTCCCGTAACAGAGGAAGATCGGTTTGTTTCCCGCAAACGCCTCTTCGTAAATGACGGAATTATTTACGTGATCGTGACCGCAGAAAAGTCCGTTTACGCCCTTTTTCAGGCTTTTCATCAACTCGTACATTCCGTTATTATGATCGGACGAGCAAGATTCCTCGTAATTCACCGTTCCGGGAAGAGCTTTCCACCCGTCCTTGATCGCGAAACTGCCCTTCAATACGCCGTTTACTTCCAGTTCGGTTCCGGGAAGGAACGACCAACCTTCTTCGATCGGCGTTCCGAAACGAAGGAATTTAAGATATCCTTGTTCCACGAGGGGAATATGGATAAAAAGCATCGTTTTTGCATTTTGCGCGATCGCCTTTTCGACTTGCTCTTTATACCAAATCTTTTGGCTGTCTTTTAGGTAATCGTAACTGCTCTGCGAAACGCCGTATTTCTTTGCGTCCGCCTTTGAGATACGATTGCCCGAATCCATAAAAATCAAAGATTGCGAAAGCGAATAATTCTCTCCGAGAAGGTTTACGACGAAATTTCCGTTTCCCCAAACCGATTCTCCCGAAGCAGTCTTCTGCACGGTCGAAACGTCTAAACAATGCGGATAGGAAGAAACGAGTTCAATAAGCGATTTACGGCTTACGGCAACGTAGCTGTCACCTTCGTGATTCCCGAGAACGTAGCCCCAGTAAATTCCCATTTTTTCGAAGATCTCACAAAGTTGCTTTGCGCGCGAGCGCCCGCCTTTTCTTGTAATAATATCGCCCGTCAGCACTACAAAATCGGGTTTTTCACGATTGAGCGCGTCGATAAAAAGGTCGATCGTTTCGTTCGTGGTTTCAAGCTCGTGCGTTAAATGCATATCGGTAAACTGCAAAATTTTCCAAGGAGTCGGATCGATCGAGCCGTCCTCGTTTAATTTAACGAGAGCCGGCGCGTCCGTTTGATTTCCCCCCTCGCCGGGAGATAGGAGCGCTACGTTCGACTCGATCTTTTGCACTTTGCTCCATTGTATCTTCATCGGAACCGGCATAAACGAAATAAGGGAAAAAGTCAGAACGGCGATTACGACGACGACCGCGACCACGATCGCGATCTTTGCCTTAAAAGACAAACCTCTTTTATTCTCTTCCATTCTGCCGAATTCCTCCGTTATTCCCCTTTCAATTTACCTGACGAATGCCTTCAAGAACGTTGATATGGCAAGAAGCGCCGCCGGCGCTAACGGAAATATCTCCCGTTAAGTAATCGGTTTGAACGAAGTCACTGTCATAGCGCTTGTACTCCGTTTCCTGCGTTTCGCCGTTTACGACGAAACTGCCTCCGTAAGTCAGGCTGATCGTTTTCCCTTCGCTTTGATATGTCAGTTCGTTTCCGTTAAAGGAAATCTTGTTTGCTCGGATCCTTTCCGCAAAAGAAGACAAGGAACCTTCTTTTTCGATCGTAGAAAGCTCGTAAACCGTTGCTTGTACTTTTCCTCTTTGCACGAGTTCGAAACGTTTGGTCGGGTCTTTTAATAAGCCTTCCATAATGCGCGTCTTATCGGCGTTAAAGTCGAGATATTCGAAATCGCTCGTTCCGATAAGAGCGATCAAAGCCGAACCTTTTCGAGCAAACGCGTAACGCCCTTCCACCTTGACTTCGTCTAAAAGCTCTTCGGAAAAGAAGGTGTGGGTATAGGGAAGCATCGAACTCGGAGAGAACAAAATACTCTTGGGGATCTTGTGGATCAATACGGACACGTTCTCAAACTGCGCGGCGTGAGGCGCAACGCCGTAACCGCCCCAAAAGCCGGGAGAGGTATTGTACGAATCGTCTTTCAAGGGGTGATGCGTAAATACGGTTACTCCCTCGGGAAGGACCGCAGCCATCGTCGTTTGTTGCGCACCGGAAGAACCGGGTTTATAGTCCACGAGGGTGGAAAGCTTATAGGCGGGCGTTTTATAGGCGTACACATTCGAACGTTCGATCGAAACCCCGTTCGGATAGATCTTTCCGAGCTTCGAGACGAAGGGGAAAATACCGAGGAAGCGCAGGAGCGAGACGTTAAAGAATTTGAAATAGGAGAAAAACTCGTTTTTCAAAAGGGAATACTCGTTCACCATATCGAAGGTGTTGTTAATCACTTCGGGATTGGAGAACGCTTCCATTCCGAATTGGAACATAATTTGGCGATCGGAAAGTCCGAGCAGTCCTTCCTTCTCGATGTCCGCAAGGTTCAGTCCGAAGGAAGTTTTGATCACGCGAACGCCGTCGTCCGTTCCTATATTTTTGATCGCTTGAGGAACTTGATACAAGGGTTCTCCCTTTTCATCCTTGGTATTCAGAAGGAGAAGGAAGAGAGCGGCTTGGCGCCCGGCATGGCAGTTTTCGCCACCGAAGCCTTTGCCTTCGTTCCAAATTGCGTCCATCAAAATGTCACTGTTATTCTCCGCAAACGCGCAGTTAATATTGTTGCGCGCGTACGCTCTGCCCTGCGCGCCGATGATCGTTCCGTTTTTATATGCGTGCGCATAGTCAAGGCAAAGAATATCGAGAACCGCCTTTGCTTTTGTCATAAGAAGGCGATCTTCCCGATCCCCGTGCAAAAGCAAAAGGGAAAGCTGCGCGAAATCGATGGGGAGATAGTTATGCGAATAAAACTCGGAAAAACCGTATTTTCCGCGAAGATCAAGCCAAATCAGCATACGCGAACGCGCTTCTTCCGCTTTTTCTTTGCCCGTCCGACCGTCGTTCAAAAACACGCGATCGGGATAGCGCCTGCCGAGAAGATAGGCAAGGACGAAGAAAGTGATCTCATGGTTTTCGGAGAAATAGCAAACGCTGTCGTGTCCTTTCTCCGTGATCCAAAATTTCATTCCGAGGAAAGTCTCGTCTATCAGTTCGCGGACCTTACCCGACGGAGAGATCGCGTCCAAATAGGGATCCGCCGCCGTTGCGAAACGATAAAGCCTCGTTGCGCGAAAATCCAAGCAATCAAAACGGGAATTGATATAGCGGCAATCGGATTGAATGGTTGCGAGAAGTACGTCTTCCCGAATGTCTTCGATCGAGAAATCGATCTCGGGATTGGTTTTGCCGGGGTGCTCGAAAAGCCAAAGCATATCGGAATAATCGTAACGATCTTCCACGCAATCCGGTTCTCCTTCGGGCGCAACGGGACGGGGTTTCTTTACAACTCCGATCAGAACGTCCGCCACGATCCAAATGAAGAGCGCCAAAAAAATAAAAGCGAAATAAGGACTGACGGCAATCAAAAGACCGATCGCCGTTAGCATTATAACGATCTTTACGATCATAAATATCAGCTCTTTGCGGAGCGACTGACTCATCCTGTCCTTTCGCATGATGTCCTCCCGAATATTTCCGATTATTGATTGGCGCCTTCCGCGGCGATAGCGGCCGCTTCGGCGTCCAGCGCGGCTTGCGCTTCTTCACGGCGCTTATGCAGCTCCTCGAAGATCGCGTCGCGACGTTTTCCGTAAAAATTATCGAACAAAAGCGGAATGATCGCAAGGATCGATCCGGCGAGCGGCGCAAGGCTTACGAGGTAGAAAAGACCCTGCTTGGTCGCGTCCGATTGAATAACGAGCTCCGCCGCGTTTTGCGCGGTATGATATCCGATCATTCCGAGACCGATCGGAAGCCACATTCCCGAGAGCGTACTCGTTGCTTTGCCTTTTAACCCGTTGATCGACCAAACGAGACCGTCCGAGCGGATCCCCGTTCTCCATTCCATATAGTCGATGGAATCGGCAACGATCAAAGTGGAACAAGTTCCGATCATTCCGTTCGGAACGCCCGAGACGATAAAGAAGAACGCGACCCAGAACACGCTCTTATATCCCGAGAAGAAGAACAAAAGATACATGATCGCGCTGTACGCATAACCCGCGATGCAAAGATTTCTCGGAGCGAAACGCTTCGCAAGGAAGGGAACCGCCGCCATGAATATATAGCTCGGGATCGAGCTGCCGATCCCGATAAACGTTGCGAGCGCGTAGTTCGCCATCGTTTCTTTGTAAAAATAAATCGCCGCGCCGTAACCCATGGAGCGAAGAGAAAGAGCCGCGCTGGAAAGGAAAATACAAATCAGCGGACGGTTCTTAAAGATCGCGCCGAGGTTCTTCGTCAGCTTGACCTTTTCGTGCTTCGCGCCGGAAATCGGCTTTACTTTTTCTTTCATCGTAAAGAACGCCATCACGCCGAAAATAAGCGTTCCGACGCCGATCACGAGCGCGATAATGAAATACGCCGTTTCCTGCACGCTATGGACTTTGGATTCGTCAAAGTGCGTTTGAATAAATTGCAAAACGATGGGAACGGCGCCCGGGATCGCGGTGCCGAACGTTCCCATAAAACCGGAAATGGTGTAAATATTTTTTCTTTCTTCGGGAACGGCGGTAATCTTTTGACCGAGAGTCGCAAGAGGAACGGAATACATCGTTTGCGCAAGACCGTAACCGATATACACGACGTACACATATACAAGGCGCCCCATCATATTCAGGTTCGGGACCCAAAAGATCAAAACCGTAAAGATCGCAAGCGGGAAAGACGACCACAGTACGTACGGACGGGCGTTGCCCCATTTTGTATGCGTAATATCGACAATGGAACCGGCGATCGGGTCGGTAACCGCGTCCAAGATCCTCGTTACAAGCATAAGAACGGTGATCTGCGCGGTGGGGATCAACATAAAGTCCGTCAGGAACAGCGTAAAGTAAGAAGCGAGAAGTTCGCCTATGCTCCTTGAAAAAAAGGTGGAACCGCAAAAGGTAATGATCGCGGAATAGGAAGCGGATTCGGGACTACGCTTTTTAAATAATCTCTTCTTGGTCGTCTGAGGGACTTCCTGAACGTTTGCGTTCTCCATCTGTTTCTCCTAAAAAAATCGTCTGCGAACGAAGTCTCTCTGTTTTCGGAGCAAAATGCAAAAAGAAAATCGAGAACTCTGCGTTCAATGAATAAATTATAACATACCCGCGCGCGTATGTAAAGAGTAAATTTTTTCCGATATTCCGACCTTTCCGTTCAATCGCAAACTTCGTCAATAACACAATTACACAACCCGTAAAATCCGCGCGACTCTTTCTTTTCCCGTTCCGCACCGTCTCAAACGAGTAAAACCCCGGGGAAATAAAAAAGTGCGGAAGAAATCTCTTTCGCACTTTTTTTGTTTTATTCGGAAAAATCCGATTATTCGAAAATCGTAAAGAAGCGTTTCGCGTTGTTATACGAAACGTCGGAGACTACTTTGCGAAGAACGCCTTGATCCTTCGTAAACTCGCCTTTCTCAACGAGAGTTCCGACGTAATTGCAAAGCAAACGGCGGAAATAATCGTGGCGCGTATAAGAAATAAAGCTGCGACTATCCGTCAACATTCCGACGAACGAACCGAAATGGGAGAGTTCGGAAAGCGCCTTAAAATGATTCTCGATGCCGACCTTCGTGTCGTTAAACCACCAAGCGGCGCCCATTTGGATTTTCCCTTTTACACCGTCTTGCCCGCCTTGGAAGCAACCGATGATCGTTCCGATATACGCGTTATCCGCCGGATTCAAGTTAAAGATAATGGTTTTTCCGAGAACGCCCTCGGTATTCAAATCGTCCAAAAGATCGCGAAGACCCGTTTGATAGGGCGTCGTAGCAACGGAATCGAACCCGGTATCCGCACCGAGGCGAGCGTTCATAAGACTGTTATTGTTTCTCATGGCGCCGATGTGGAGCTGCGCGCTGAATCCGCGCTTATAACATTCTTTCAAAAGGAAGTGCAGCATATAGCTCTTATAGCCGTCAAGATCCACTTGCTCGAGGTTTCCTTTCAGCCCTGCGCGGAAAGAGGCGTCCGCGTCTTCTCTCGAGATCTTCTTATACGTCAGCCCCTCGATCGCAAAGTCGGAAGTAACGCAACCCTGCTCCTTAAACGCGTCCAGCCTTTGGCAAAGCGCGTCTTCCATATCTTCGAGATTGCGGATCACGAAAGAAGCCACGTCGCCGAGTTTTTCGATATTTTTAATAAATTCGGGGCTGTCGATATTGATCGCGCGATCCCCTCTGAAAGCCGGCAAAATTTTGGTTTTGATCTCGCCCTTTTCGCGAAGAAGACGATGATACATAAGGTCGCAAAAGATTTCTTCCGTCGTGCAAACCGTATCCACGTTCGACATTCCGATCGCGGTCAAGGGAGAGAACTTCGTTTTTTCGATAACGGCGTTCGCCTGCTCCCAAATCTTCTTTGCATAAGAACGGGTCAAAGGATATTTGACGCCGAAATAGAATTCAAGTTCGAATTTCGACCATAAGTACAAGGGATTTCCGACCGCGGTTTCGAGCATGGAAATATAGGAATAGAATTTATCGTAGTCCGAGGCGTCACCCGTAATAAACTCTTCTCCGATCCCGAACGTGCGCATTTGGCGCCATTTGTAATGGTCGCCTTTCAGCCAGATCTCGGTGATATTTTTATAGGGTTTATTCTCGTACATCTCCTTGACCGAAAGGTGGCAATGATAGTCGAAAATGGGGAACTCTTTTGCGTACTTATAGAGTTTCTTCGCCGTTGCATTCGTCAGTAAAACGTTATTCATAGTATCTCCTTTCAAACATATTTCTTGTTTTTACGGCTTTCGAACTCCTCTTTGTTCGCTGCCGATAAATATTTTTCCCAGCCCACGCTCTCGATCAAGCGAATGATATCGCACGACGCGTCGTCATAATAAAACTTATACTCCGCCTCGATCTCTGCGTCTCCTTGCCTACCGCCGATCTTCGCGTTTACCGTAAAGTTCGCTCCGATCCTTCTGAACACGCCGCTTTCCCATATCTCCACGGTAAAATCCGCCTTTTTGATCGTTATATTGCGCATTTTCCCGCCGAGAGAACGGTTCAAACGGTTTTCCGTATTCTCCGGGATCCCCGCTTTTTCAATGTCCTCGCTGAAAGACAAAACGTAATACGGGGCATTATCGCTCGGATAATCGACCCTTACGCTCTTTCCGTCCACGACCGAACAATCCACTTCCCAATCTCCCAAATAGATCGGAAGAGAGATGAGTCCGTAGGTTTTATACGGGATCTCCCGATCGAGTTCTCTGTCGCGGCTGCTCTCCTGCGGTTTCCCGAACTGATAAACGTAAGTCCCGCTTTTTTTATCGTAAGACGAGACGGTATTTTGCGCAACGAACGTTTGATCCGCAAACCCGACGCGAAGACTCGCGAAGGAAGCGATGGAACTGCCTGTCCAAGAGAGCGCGCGATAGAATCGATCGAAAGCAAAGGGTTCGATTTGCGCCCGAACGCGCATATTGTCCGAGAACGTCCGCTTATTTCCCGCAAAGACCTCGATATGGCTGACCATACAAAACTGCTTCGCACGGTTCATATTGTACACGAGCGGAACTATAAGGTTCCCCGCGAGCGACGAGCCTTCGAAACGGTTCAAAACGCTAAGCGCCTCGTTTTTTTTCCCGAACACGTCGTACCAACCGTCGATCTCCGCCGCGAAAACGGCGGGATCTTTAGACGGATTCGTCTCGGGCAAAAGATCGGATCTTTCGTGAGAAACCGCATTCAAACGGATCCATTCCGCGATCCCTTCCGCATATGCGTCCGGATTTACGGGCGGCAAAAGATCCCCGAGGTTTTGATTGGTTTGGATCTCGCCATTCAAAGTGGCTCCGTATGATAAGAGCGCGCCGCATAGCGCGATCAAAACGGAAAGCACAATGACGAGAACTTTTTTCATTCGGGATTATTCTTCTTCTTCCGTTTTCAAAAGAGCGAGCTCGCTCTCGTAAGCGGCCTTTCCTTCCGCCGTCAGATACTTATCCCAACCGGTCGATTTGAACCAATTCGCGATCGAGCAATCGGCGTCGTCATAGCTGAAACCGTAAGTCCTGTCGATCGTGGCTTCGCCTCTTTTGTTGCTGACTTTCGCAACGATGCGCGCGTGGACGCTGATGGAACGGAACAGCCCGCTCGGCCAGATCTCCGCCTTAAAGGAAAGACCCAGAACTTCGATATCTTTCATCGCGCCGCCCGTGCCTTCGTTCAATCTGCGAAGCGTTTCTTCGGACGCGTTTACCTTATCGATATCCGCAGAGAAATTCAAAACGTAATACGGGGCGTCGGAGGTCGGCGATTCGAGGGAAACGTTCTCGATCAAAGAAGAGTCGATCTCGTTATACGCTTGCTCTTTCGAACCGAAGTCCAAGGGAATATCATACCAGCTGTAAATCAAATAGGGAGTTTCTCTCGGCAGCGTCGTTTCACGATCGTCCACATCGGGATTCGCCAAAGAGAACGAATAGGTCTGTTCCTTTTTGTCATACGAAATACCCGGCTCTACTTTCGAATAACGAACGTTGTGATAATCCACGCGGCGCGTAGCCATATTCGTAAGCTGCGTTCCGGTATAGGCAAGCGCTTGATAGAACGTATTGACCCCTTGCTGGGCTCTGAAATAATCCGAGCAGGTGTACTTATTTCCGGCGAAAACGTCCACGTGCGCCGAAAAATAGAATTGCTTGGCGTACATTTGGTTATACGAAGTATAAACCATAAGTTTCGCGGCTTTTTCCTGGAAAGAACCGGAAGAAAGAACGGAATCCACGGAATACCAATGATCCGCACCTTCCGAGATCGCTGCCGCGGGGGCTGCGAGAAGACCCTTGGATTCTTGGTTGAATTCCTTTTGAGGTCCCTGCGCCGCGCCGTAAATCAAAAGAGCGCCGCTGACCGCGATCAAAACCGCAAGAATGATGATGATGACTTTTTTCATATTTCCTCCTATTCAAGCGCAGTAAACGCCATCGTTTTTGTGCTGATTTTAAGATCGGTATCGCTCGGGGCAACGTCCAATTCGCCGTCCAAGTGATCGATCACGGTATGACCTTCGATAAAGTCGTTCGCCATACAAAGCAAGATCGGACCTTCGAAGCAATCGTCCATCAAGGCGCCGAGTCGAATATAGCCGACTTGTTGGGTCGCGGACGCTTTGATGTATTGCGACAAATCGAGATCTCCGAGAAGATCGCCGAGATCCAGCGTCTTTACGAGCGTTTTTACGCTTTCGAGCGCCTTATACGGATTCGTGTTTTCGTTAAAATTCAAATACTTTTTGATCGCCGGAATATCGAGCGAAGAAACGACGCCGACAAGCAAGTTATTCGAGCAAACGTCCAAGGTTTCCGTACGGAAAAGTTCCTCCGCGGTCGAAGTAAGATCTACGAGTTTTACGTTCTCGTTCAGCGCGTGAAGTTTAGCGAACAGATCGAAATCGGAAAGATATTCGAAAACGCTGAAAATCGCATATTTCAAAAGAACGTATCGGGTATCTTTTGCCGAAACGGATTCATTTCCGCCGTAGAGCGCGGAAGCGAAACTCATCGCAACGTTAAACACCGTCGTGTAATCGGAAGAAGGGATCTTTACGCCGTATTTCTCCGCGATAGCCTGAACGGATTGCTGCCCTTCCTTCGCGTCCTTTTTATAGAGCGGCATTTTAACGAAGCCGAGGAACACGTCGTTATACAAAGAAGTTGCGAGCGCGTCCACTTCCGCACTGTTCGCGCCGCCCTTTTCGATCCCGAATTTATCGAGGATCGTGTACATCAGATCCATATCCACGGTATTGCGAACTTTGGCGAGCATACTGTCGTCTATATAAGCAACGGAGTAGGATCTGAAATCCGAAAGGATCTTCGCCTTTTCTTCCGCCGTTAAGTTCGAAGGCAGATATTCTTCCTTTACCCGATCCATATTCCAAGTACGAATATACGCGTCGTCCCCTTTTGCGCGGAAAGTGCGGATCGGCGTGGGATAGTTGCAAAGAGAAGCGCTGTTTATATCGAGGATCTTATTCCCGTTCGCGGAAGTATAGAGCGCCACGTCCTCGATATGGATGTGCCCGGTAAAGATATAGCGCATTCCGGCGTCCGCAAGTTCGTCCGCCACGTAATATCCTTCGGGATCGTTCGTAAGCATATTTTTCGCTTTGATCAAGGGGCCGAAATGGCTTACAAGCGGGAAATGCATCATTCCGACGGGAATCTTTCCGTCCGAGATCGCTTCTTCCGTTTTTGCTCTCGCCCAAAGAAGCAGTTCTTCCGTCATGGCGCCGTCGTGTCGGTTGCGAACGTAAGGATAAGGCTCGCCGTCGCAAAGAACGCGCCCTTCGCCGTCCGTTTCCAATCCCATTTGGGAATACTCGCCGCTATCGTCCGTAAGATAATTCGTCATAACGTGATTGCTCATATCGATCGCGATCAAGCGATAATTTCCGGGAAGATCCGCCACGTAAGAGAGATTGTCTCCGTCGTTAAACACGTCGTTCGAAAGATCGTCCGTTCCGACGTTTTTGAAAAACTCTTTTACATCGCTCTTATTATAGCCGAAATCCTTGTAAATCTCGGCGAATTCCGATTCGGTCGTCGGATTGGTCAAGCAAGCTTTTCCGCCTGCGTAAGTATAAGCGCGATTGTTGATGTCGTGGTTTCCCGGGATCGTAAAGACCTTGATCCCCGCTTTTTCCAAACGGGCGAGCTCCGCCGCGACCGCGCGATGCGTAACTTCACCGCCGTCGTCCGCGTTATCACCCGCAACGAGAACGACTTCGAGATCGGACTCTTCGATGATCCGATCCACTGCTGTTTTCAGGATCGACTCGGACAATCCGAGCATTTTTTGACCTTTGGATTCGTAGGCTTTGAAATCGGCATTCGCTTTATCCACCGCCTGCGCGTCGCTCATAACGTGGATATCGGATAAAACGCCGATCGAGACGTCGGGGTCCTCCACGTCCTTTACGAATTGACCGTAATTGCTTGTTTCTTTTTCATTCCGCTTGCAAGCAGTCAGTACAAAAGAAGAGCAACACAAAGTCGCGATCAAAAATATGGAAATAAAAGCAACCGTTATTCTTTTTTTCATATTTCCTCCCTTGCGATCGAATTTTTCAGCGTGCAGACGCCTTCCAGTTCAACCTCGAATTCGTCCCCCACCGATAATTCTCCGATCCCTTCCGGTGTTCCTGTTAAAATTACATCGCCTTCTTCTAGCGTCATAACGCCGCTGATAAACGCGATCGATTTCTCGATACTGTTAATAAGGTCGCGCGCGCGCCCGCGCTGGACTTCGACTCCGTTCTTTCTCCCGACGACGGTCAGGGAATCCGGATCTATATTCGTCTCGATATAAGGCCCCAGAGGACAAAATGTGTCAAACCCTTTCGCCCGCGTCCACTGTCCGTCTCTTTTTTGCATATCTCGCTCGGTTACGTCGTTCGCGGCGGTATAACCGAGAACGTAACGCAGCGCTTCTTCCTCTTTTACGTTTTTCGCTCTTTTCCCGATCACGACGGCGATCTCCGATTCGTAATCCACCCTCGTTGCGGATACCGGATATAAAATCGGTTCACCCGTTGCGAGAAGAGAAGTCGAAGGTTTGAGAAAAACGGTCGGTTCGGGAAGCACGCTTAACGAAAGTTCTTCCGCGTGTTTTCTGTAATTCGCGCCGAGGCAAACGATCTTTCTCGGAGAAACGGGCGTCAGAAGTTTAACTTCCCCTTGATAAGGCTCGGAAAGCGCGCCCCATTCCCCGAAAATATCTCCGAGGATCGGGTGATATCCGTCCGCCTTCACTTCGGCGTAGAAAACGCCGTCCGCCGTTTTTACCCGCGCGATCTTCATGCTAATTTGCCTTCTTTTACAAGCTTGTCGCGCTCGATGGAAGCCCAAAGAAACGCCGCCACTCCGTACGTTAAATTCGGGCAACGCGGAATAAACGCGTAGCCGCAGTAAGGGAGAACGGGGAGCGGGATCGTGGGCCCGCTGATCTTTGTAAACAAAACCGCACCGTTCTTTTTCGTCTTAACGCAAGAAACCGCGAAGGCATAAGCCTTTTCGGCAACAGACAAATACTCTTCTCCCACGTAACCCATTCGAACGCCGTGATAGATGCCGTCCGCGATGAGCGCCGCGGCGGAAGATTCGAGATAGGTGCTTTTCTTTCCGAGAAGAGTTCTGAATCCTCCCGAAGCTTCCTGCTTTTCGGAAACCGCTTCGACCGTCTTCTTAAATACTTCGATGATCTTATCTCGCTCGGAGTGGGAACCGATATCGTCCAAAATCTTGGGAAGCGCGGAAACGACCCATGCGTTTCCTCTCGCCCAATACAGCTTGCGCTTGGGATAATGACTGCCTCTTTTGACCCAATAGGAATGATACCAAAGGTGATCCCCTTCGTCCATCATACAATCCGCGTATAAGGCAGGCTGTTTTGCCGCGATCTCCAAAAGCGTCTCGTCTCCTTCTCTTTTCGCATAGCGAGCGGGGAAAACGCTGAACATCATCAAACTATCCACCCAAATGGATTTGGGATAGAGCTTGCCGACCGCCGCCTTTCCGAGATGATTGACCGCGTCTTTATAAACGCGCGGCTCATTCTTGATATAATCGAGAACTTTATCCGTCAGCTCTTTATACTCTTCTTTTCCCGTATGCTTATATACGGCGTAAGAGATAAACCCGGGCGCGGCGGTATCCGCAGAGGCGACTTTCGGCTCGTTTTTGACATAATAATCGCAAAACGCCTGTAAAAAGGGGTAATACTTTTCCGTTCCGAGATACTCGTCCAAATCCGAGAGCGCGGCTCCCATGATCCCTTGCCCCCAAGTCCAACGCATTTCGGGATTTTTACTTCCGACGATATAATCCGCAAGTTTCACTGCGAGTTCGATACTCATATTACTTCATATCCTCCGCATATCCGATCTTTTGGATATGAGCAACGCTCTTTGCGATCTCGCTGAAAGGATGCTTCGTATTTTGTTCGATCGCACCGTACGCGACGCCGTTTCTTTTTGCGGCTTCGATGATCCAATTAAAGTCCACAACGCCGTCTCCGAGCGCATAGTTAGACGGATTTCTTCCGATAAACTTACGATAGAGCGCGTAGTCTCGCAGGTGAACGCCCGAGACTCTCCCGGACAAACGATTCAAGATCGCTTCCACGTTGATACCCGCTTTGGTCGTCCAATACGTATCGATAATAAAGTTCATATCTTCGCTCATATTCTCTACGATGATATCGAACCTCGTTCCCGCGCCGCTCCTGATAAATTCGAAATCGTGATGATGGTAGCAAAGTTGGATCCCCGCCTCTTTGTACTTCTTCGCAAGTTCGCTCGCCCATTTGCAAAATTCAACGAGCTTTTCGTCCGATCCGATGATGCATTCGGTCGGAAGAACGGAAATGATCGCGATCTTACAATCGGTCTCACGTAAGAATTTCAAGCATTGATCGAAATCGTCATGTAAAATATGCGGCTTGATCTGCGCCGAAACAACCTCGATCCCGAATTCTTCTTTCGCCTTCTTAAAGGCCGCGATATCCGCGTCGTCGAAATGAATGCGCGCCGCCTCGATGTATTTGATCCCGAGAGCGGAAAGATTGCGCAAGGTCCCGTATAAGTCTTTTTGCGCCTGCTTGCGGCAGGTAAAAAGCTGTAATCCGATTTTCATGATTTCTCCTTCAAGCGATGCGCCCCCCTGATCCTATCTGAGATCGGTGGTCTTTACGCCTTGCATATCGTCAAACTCTTGGTTCTCGCCGCACATACCCCAAATAAAGGTGTAGTTCTTCGTTCCTACGCCGCTGTGGATCGACCAGCTCGGAGAGATGACCGCTTCTTCGTTTTGAACGACGATATGGCGCGTCTCGGTCGGATTGCCCATCATATGGAAAACGACGTTATCCTCGGGAATATCGAAATAGATATATACTTCCATACGGCGCTCGTGGGTATGCGAGGGCATCGTGTTCCAGTTGCTGCCTTCGTTCAGTTGCGTCAGCCCCATCGTCAGTTGGCAGCTGTCGCAGTTGCCCGGAACGATAAATTGATTGATCGTACGCTTATTGCAATCCTTAAAGTCTCCGCAAGCGCGGTGTACCGCGTTTACGAGAGGGATATGCTTGGTCGGATATTCCTTATGGGCGGGCGTGGAGTTGATATAAAAATGGGCGGGCGCGTTCGCGTCAAGCGATTTGAACACGATCTCCTTCGTTCCGCGACCGATATAGATACCGTCGAAATGGTCCATTTTATAAGTTTTTCCGTCCACGACGATCTCGCCCGCTCCGCCGATGTTGATCACGCCGACTTCGCGCCTTTCGCAGAAATACGCCGCGCCGAGTTCTTCACCCGCGAGAAGCGGAAGTTCTTTCGTTACGGGGCAAGCGCCGCCCGCAATGATCCTGTCGATATGGGAATAGGTAAGATTGATCTTATCCTTTTCGAAAATATTCGTAATGAGGAAATTCTCGCGAAGTTCCTCCGTGTTCATTCTGCTATACTCTTTTTTGGAAACCGCATATCTTACGTCCATCGTTCTACCTCCTTATCTTTGCACGCGACCGCTTCCGTCGCCTTCGATGAGTTTCAATACTTCCTCTACCGAAACCATATTGTAATCGCCTTCGATAGAATGCTTTAAGCAGCTCGCGCCGACCGCGAACTCGATGATCTTTTGCTTATCCGAACCGAAATTCAGCATTCCGTAGATCAAGCCGCCGCCGAAGCTGTCGCCGCC
>DGWX01000006.1 GCA_002395405.1 Christensenella sp. UBA4247 | reverse complement strand
GCCGTTGATCCAAACGTTTAACGCTTTTCCTTGGAGTTCGGTAGTAGCTTTCGCGAAACGGTCGGTTCCGTAGCTATCGAACTTAATCGCAACTACGTAATTATTATCGCCGTCAACGGAAACGTAAGCGTCTTCGAGGTTTTTACCCGTTACCCAAAGACCGTCGTCCGTTAACTCTTCGTTTTGCCCTTCCGTTCTGAATTCGAGGCTGGAAGGAGTTCCGATCAAGTTAAACAGCGTTTCGGGATCGGACACATCCGGTACTTCGACCCTGATGCGATCGTCTCCTACTTTACTGACGGACGCTTCGGTATAGCCTTTGTCGTAAAGCATATTGGAGAGCTGATCCACCGTTCCGTCCATACGGGAACTGAGGTTCGTCGTGTCGGACGAATTGGCTTCGAACACGGCGTAAACGCCGCCCTTCATATCAAGACCCAAACTGATCGTTTTGGGATATGCTACGTAATCCCAAACTCCGAGCTCGCCGTGGTCCAGCGAAACGAACGCAAAAATCGCGCCCATCGCGATCAGCACGCCGAGGATCGCAAAAACGACGATCGCTTTTGCTTTCGTCATCTTCGGTCCGGAGCTTATTTCTTTCGGTGTGTTTCTGCTCACAGATACTGCCTCCTAAAAAAATCAAAGTAACAATTATTTATTATATAAATAACTATTATATAAGTCAATGTTTTTCGCGTATTTTTTTCTCAACGGCATAGATCCCCAAAGAACACTCCAAACGCTTTTTCATCATTGCGCATCCGGCTCCGTAAGGAGTCAGGAGATCTTTTTCATAATAGTGGGAAGCCGCCAAACAACCGCCGCTGCAATAATACTTCGCGAAACAATTCTCGCACTTTTTCTTGTTATTTACGGTAATATCGGAAAAAGTTTCGGAGATGGAAGGATCGAATTCTCCGGTCAAAACGTTTCCGATCTTATATCCTTCCTCCCCAACGAATTGATGACATGGATAAATATCACCGACGGGAGACACGGCAAGATAGCCGCATCCTGCCGAACAGCCGGATAATCGCTTCATAATGCAAGGCCCGTCTTCAAGGTCGATCATAAAGTGGAAAAAGTTAAACCACTTTCCGTTTGCGCGCCTCTCGATAAACGCTTCGGCGAGCTTATCGTATTCTTTTAAGACGACGCCTACCTTTTCTTCCGTTATCGCCATCGGGTTATCGGAAGGAAGAACGACGGGTTCAACGGAAATTTGATCGAATCCCGCGTCCGCAAGAGCCAATACGTCCGAAGCGAAATCGAGGTTATACGCCGTAAACGTTCCGCGAATATAATAGCGTTTATTCCCTCTTACCGCGCGGAATTTTTTGGCATTCTCCAAGATGTACGCGTATGCGTCCGTTCCGGTTTTCGTCTTCCGAACGCGATTATGAACTTCTTCTCTGCCGTCTATACTGATAACTACGTTATCCATCTCACGGTTCAAAAAATCGATATTCTCGTCATTCAAAAGAAGAGCGTTCGTCGTCATCGTAAAGCTGAATTCTTTGTTCGACTCGGCGGCGCGACGGCGCCCGTACTCAACCGTATGACGAACGACCGACATATTCATAAGAGGTTCTCCGCCGAAAAAGTCGATTTCGAGATTATGACGACTTCCGCTTTTTTCGATAAGCATATCGACGGCGGCTTCCGCAACCTCTTTTGTCATATAGTCACGAGCGGTATTGTACGTTCCCTCTTTCGCAAAACAGTACTGACACTTTAAGTTACAATCGTGGCAAACGTGTAAGCAAAGAGCTTTGACGATTTTGGATTTTTTATAAGGAAAGGTTTCGTCTTTTCCGAGAAGTCCTTCCTTTTCCATTTCCGCCGCTTCGCTTTCGATCTCCTCGATCAAGGAAGGATCTAACGCCGAAAAGTCCGCAAGTTCCTGCGGACTCAATTCTTCGTATTTGTTTTTTAAAACGAGATACGCGCTCTTATCTACTACGTGTAAGCTATTGCTATACGGATGGTAGACCAAATAAAAAGTTTCTCCTTTATAAGAAAAGGGGAAACAATGTGTAATAAGCCTCATTGAAAATTAAAGCTGTTCTTTTTTCTGAATCGCGTTAATTCTTTCTTCCTGTTTGCAGGTTTGGTTGCCGACGGTGCAGCTCGTTTTGCAAGCGGATTGGCAGCTGGATTGACATTCACCGCAACCCATAACGGACGATTTTCTTTCGGTTTTCGCGATCGTGCTGATGTGCTTCATGATAATCTCCTTAAACAGCGGCTTTCGCACGCTTTTCTTTTAAGGAGATTATACCATACGACACCTTTTATATCAAGCAATTTTCGAATCCTTTTTGACGTTTACGGCAATAATGCCGCAGATAACGCCGACGGCGGCACCCGTTACAAAATCGAGCCAAGTTAGGTTTTTAACGGATAAACTGCCCGAAATTAAAGAAAAAACAAGGAACGAGGTAATTGCATATAAAAGCCCGGAAATCAATCCTTTAAGCCAACCGCCTCGCCCTCCTCTCTTAAAACCGACGAGCGTTCCGACCAAGATGCTGACGATCTTAATCCCTTGATTCACGTAAGAAATGCCCGTTTCTCCGATATCCGTCGCTTTTACGATAAGCGCAAACACAAGAACGAGTATCATCGAACAAAGAATCGCAACAACGACCGTTTTTATTATATCCAAGATCCATCTGACCGCACCTTTTTCCATAAGCACCTCCGGCTTATTTCTATGCAATCAAAAAAAAGAATATGCGAAGACAACAAAAAAAAGGTCCTTCTCCCTTTCGAACCGAGTCGAAAGAAGCGAAGAACCTCGTTTGATTTAATAATCAATCAAATGGAATCGTCCGTCTTATTATCGTCGGAAGCGTTGTCTTCGGAAGAAGGAGATTCCGCGTCCACGTCACCTTGCGCTTCGGTATTTACGGTGCCCTTTTTGCCCGGAGTTTGCGGAGCGTCAAGGTTCAAACCGATCCCTTCGCGATTGATCACGATAACGACGGGATTGCCTTTGGTCCCGATATCGACTTCGATGGTATTATCCGTATTGATCGCAACGACGGTACCGACAAGCCTGCCGATCGTCATAATACGAGTTCCGACTTTGATCGCGTTTTGCATTTCCGCATATTCCTTCTGCTTCTTTTTTTGCGGGATAATGGAAATTGCCATCATACCTACAAAAAGTACGAGAAGCACAACGATCATGATCCAATTACCTGCGCCAGACGCCATTAAAATTCCGTTCATTATAATATTCTCCTTTATGGGGTACTGAAAAAATTATACACCACGGCAGAAGATTTCACAAGCATATTTACGAACTTTACCCCTTAAAAGTCCGAAATCAAACTCGGAAAATGCCGCTTTTTCGCCGATCACGCTTGATACTCGTCAAAAAACCGTTTAACAAAATCGCCAAAACGATCTTCCGCGATTGCGTTTTTGATCTGCGCGGTCAATCGATGGAGCGCGCGAATGTTATGAATCGAAAGCAAACGACCGCCGAAGATCTCGTCGGAGGTAATCAAATGACGAACGTATGCCTTCGTATAATTACGGCAGCAATAACAATCGCATCCTTCTTCAACGGGTGAAAAATCTTCCTTATACTTGGCGTTTCTGAGATTCAAGTCGCCTTTTAAGGTCATTGCGGTCCCGTTTCTTGCGATTCGTGTGGGCAAAACGCAATCGAACATATCTACCCCGCGCAAGACGCCTTCCACAATGCAGTCCATACTTCCGACCCCCATCAAATAACGAGGCATATCTTTCGGAAGGAGCGGGTTCAAAAGCTCAAGCATTTCGTACATTACCGGTTTGGGTTCGCCCACACTGAGTCCGCCGATCGCAATGCCGCATTTCGCATAAGGAACCGTTCTGCGGGCGCTCTCTTCTCTCAGCGCCCTATGCACGTTGCCTTGAACGATCGGGAAAAGAATTTGATCTTCCGTTCCTTGCGCCGCCTTGTAAGATCGATCCAACCAATAGAGCGTACGTTCCATAGCTTCCTTCGCCTTCTTTTCCGTTACGTCCGGCGAGGTGCATTCATCAAAAGCCATCATAATATCGCTTCCGAGCGCACGTTGGATCTCAATGGATTTTTCGGGTGAAATAAAGTGATGCGCACCGCCGTCCAAAGGCGAAGCAAACTCACAGCCGGCGTCCGTCACTTTACGAAACGAAGACAAACTGAAAACTTGAAAACCGCCGCTATCGGTCAAGATCGGTTTATTCCAACGCATAAAGCGATGGAGTCCGCCTGCCGCTTTTACGACTTCATGTCCCGGGCGCAAATAGAGGTGATAGGTGTTCGAAAGCAAGATCTGCGATCCGACCTCTTCCACTTCTTCGGGAGAAAGAGACTTTACGGTTCCGAGCGTTCCGACAGGCATAAAGACCGGCGTTTCGATTACGCCGTGCGGCGTCGTTAATTTTCCGATCCTTGCCCCCGATTGTTTGCAAACTTTCAATACTTCATATTTGAATTTCATTTTTTCTCCATAACGTTTTTTATAACGTTTCTATTTGAATGGATCGTTCGTAACTACGATGCCGCGTTTAAGCTCGCCCGTCCGATTCTCAAACGAATCATTCTTTATGCGCATAAGGCAAAGCAATAAACGAAGAAGTGCGCCGCCTATAAAATCAGACAAGCGTCTCCGAAACTAAAGAATCGATACCTCTCTTCCACTGCGTGCTTATAAGCAGCCAGCGCCTTTTCTCTTCCCATCAGCGCGGATACGAGCATTAAAAGCGTACTTTCGGGCAGGTGAAAATTCGTTATCAAAGCATCCACGATCTTAAAATCGTAAGGCGGGTAGATAAAGATGCTCGTATTTCCGCTCCCTGCCGAGAGATGGCCTTTCCGATCCGCCGCGGATTCGAGCGTTCGAACGGAAGTCGTTCCGACGGAAATGACCCTTCTTCCCTCTTGTTTTGCCGCGTTGATTTCTTCCGCCGCTTGGGGGGAAATCTCGAAATATTCTTCGTGCATCTTATGCTCTTCCACATTTTCCGCTTTGACCGGGCGAAAAGTGGATAAGCCGACGTGCAAAAGAACTTCCACGATCTTTACGCCTTTTTCCTTGATCCGTTCCAGCAATTGTTCGGTGAAATGCAATCCTGCGGTCGGAGCGGCGGCAGAACCGTCAATTTTACTGTAAACGGTTTGATATCGAGAACCGTCTTTGAGTTTTTCCTTGATATAAGGAGGAAGCGGCATCGCTCCGACTCGCGCCAAAATATCCTCGAACACGCCGTCAAAAAGGAATTCGACGATTCGTTCTCCCTCCTCTCCACGCTCTCTGACGACAGCGGAAAGTTCGGGCGAAAATTCAACTTCCGCGCCGACCTGCAATTTTTTTCCGGGTCGAACGAGGCACTTCCATTTCGTATAATCAATGCGTTTGAGTAGCAAAAATTCCACTTCGCCGGTCAACCCTTTCCGATGGCCGATCAAACGAGCGGGAATTACTTTCGTGTTATTGATAACGAGAACGTCTCCTTCACGAAGATAGTCGATCACGTCATAAAAATGTTTATCTTCGAGGGTTCCTTTTTTTCTGTCTATGACGAGCAAACGGGAAGAATCACGCGGCTCTACGGGGTGCTGCGCGATCAGTTCTTCGGGTAAATCGTAATAAAAGTCACTCGTTTTCATCTGTTTCCGTTTTAGGTTCTATACTTTCCAAAAATTGTTCTTTAGAGGCGGGGACTTTGAATCCCAAATGGCGATACGCAGCGGATAAGCAAACACGCCCGCGCGGCGTACGGGCAATAAAGCCGAGCTGGATCAAATAAGGTTCATAAACGTCCTCAATGGTCGACGCGTCCTCTCCGATCGTTGCCGAAAGGGTTTCCAGCCCAACGGGCCCGCCGTTATGCTTTTTGATGATCGTTAAAAGGATTTCGCGATCCACGCTGTCAAGCCCGAGAGCGTCGATCTCCAAAAGATCCAAACTCTTTTTCGCCGTTTTCGCCGTAATGACAGATTCGTTTGCGTATTCCGAAAAGTCGCGAACGCGTTTTAGCAAGCGGTTTGCGATACGCGGCGTTCCTCTCGAACGGGTCGCGATCTCGATCGCGGCTTCTTTTTCGATTCCGATATCAAGAAGCTTGGCGCTTCTTGAAACGATCTTCGCAAGCTCTTCCGGCTTATACAGTTCCAAGCGACACATAACGCCGAAACGATCGCGAAGCGGCGCGGTAAGCATTCCGGCGCGCGTCGTAGCTCCGATCAAAGTAAACCGTTTCAGCGGCAAGCGAATGCTTTTTGCGCTCGGACCTTTTCCTACCACGAAATCGAGGACGTAATCTTCCATCGCGGGATACAAAATCTCTTCGACCGCGTGCGACAGACGATGGATCTCGTCGATAAATAAAACGTCTCCTTCGTATAAATTGGTCAACATAGCTGCAAGATCGGCGGCTTTTTCGATCGCAGGGCCGGAAGTAACCTTGATTTGCGAATGCATTTCATTCGCGACGATATGCGCAAGCGTGGTCTTACCGAGTCCGGGAGGTCCGTATAAAAGGACGTGATCCAACGCTTCCCCGCGCTTTTTGGCAGAATGAATAAACACGGACAAATTGGCTTTCACCTTTTCCTGCCCGACGTATTCCGCCATCGTTTTCGGACGGAGCGTGTTCTCGATCTCCTCGTCTTCTTCTTCACGCGCGCCGCTCGTTATTCGTTCGCCCGAAAGCGCAGCGCTCGTTATAAAGCTCTCTTCGTCTTCAAACATTATTTATCCAACCTCTGCAATACTTTCATAACGAGTTCGTTTACGTTATTTACGTTCTTTCTTTCCGCAGCGACCATCGAATAAGCGTCCGTTCGATTGATTCCAAGCGTAGTCAATACTTCAAGAGCTTCGTCCACCATCGAATCATTTTCGGGAAAAGAACCGAACGGCGCGTCTTGAAACGCCAACCTAAGTCCGTCTTCTCCGATATTCTCTTTGAGTTCGACGATGATCCTTTCCGCGGTTTTTTTACCGATTCCTTTTACTTTCGAAAGGGCTTTCGTGTCGCCCGAAACGATTGCGGCGGCAAGAGTTGAAAGCGGCGCGGAAGACAGAATTCCGAGCGCCATTTTCGGACCGACGCCGGAAACGGTAATCAAACGAAGAAACATCTTTTTCTCATCGGGAGAAGAAAAGCCGAAAAGGCTCATATCGTCTTCCCGAACGGCAAGATGCAGATAAAGCTTAACGGTTTCTCCCGCTTTTCCGAATTTTCCTACCGTATAATTCGACACGTTTACGTAGTAGCCGATGCCACCCGCTTCCACGACCATAAAGCCGTCGCCGAAGCTATCTACTTTTCCGATAATATAAGCGTACATTTTACATTCCGAAGAGCGAAGCGAATCGATTGGTCTGCGCGTGCGTTAAGGCAACGGCAAGGGCGTCCGCCGCGTCGTCCGGTTTGGGGATCGACTGCAATCGAAGCGTTTGACGAACAACCTCTTGCATTTGCTTTTTATCCGCACCGCCCCATCCGGTAATCGCTTGCTTAATTTGATTGGGTGTATATTCAAACAACTTATCGCAATATTCGATCGCGGTCATTAAAATAACGCCGCGCGCTTCGGCAACGGGAATACCCGTCGTCTTATTATTTGCGAAAAACAGTTCTTCTACCGCGATCTCATCCGGCTTAAAACGATCCAAAAGCGTCAAAATCCCTTTATGGATCATTTGCAAACGGATCGGAGTTCTGACGCCGGCGGGCGTATTGATTACGCCGTAGTCAATGGCGTTTACCTTTCCCTTGACGCTTTCAACAACGCCGTATCCGACGATCGCGAGACCGGGATCGATCCCGAGAACGATCACTTACGCACCTGACCTTCGCCGACGATGACGTATTTTTCGCTCGTAAGCTGTTTAAGTCCCAGCGGACCGCGCGCATGCAATTTTTGCGTACTGATTGCCATTTCCGCGCCGAAGCCGAATTCGAATCCGTCGGTAAAACGGGTGCTTGCGTTTACATAAACCGCGGCGGAATCCACGCCCACTTTAAACGCGTCTATCGCTTCCGTGCTGGAAGAAACGATCGCGTCGCTGTGATGCGTTCCGTATTTATTGATCCGCTCGATCGCCTCTTTATAGCCGCTGACGACTTTAACGGAGAGGGTCAAACCGAGATGCTCTTCATAATAATCTTCTTCCGTAGCGAGTTCAGCCAAAGGGAATATGCGACAAGTTTCGGAGCAACCGAGGATCCTGACGCCTTGCCTGGACAAACGATCCAAACTTTTGGTCAGGAACGGAGCCGCGACCGCTCTGTCAACGATCAGTTGCTCGGTCGCATTGCAAACGGAAGGACGGCTTACTTTTGCATTAAACAGAATGTTATCCGCCATTTTAAGATCCGCGGTCTTTTCCACGTATGTATGGCAGTTGCCTCCGGCGGAAGCGATAACGGGAACGGACGCGTTCTCCATAACGAACTTTTTAAGTCCTTCGCCGCCGCGCGGGATCACCACGTCCACATACTCGTTCATTTTCAATAGTTCCGCGGTAACTTCGCGCTCGGGCTCGGGTAAGAATTGCAAGACGTTCGCGTCATACCCGCCTTTGATCAAAGCGTTTTTCATAGCGTTAAAGATCGCGAGATTGGAATTGATCGCGTCCTTACTGCCGCGAAGAACAACGGCATTTCCGCTCTTAACGGCAAGAACGGCCGCGTCGCAAGTAACGTTCGGACGCGCTTCGTAAATAATTGCGACAACGCCGAGAGGGGCGCGAACTTTGCTGATTTTAAGCCCGTTCGGAAGCGTCCATTTATCGGTTACTTCACCGACCGGATCGGGAAGATCCGCAACCGCTTGGATCCCTTCGATCATTTGCCTGATTCGCGTTTTATACAAGGTAAGTCGATCGATAAAAGTATCCTCTTTTCCGTTTTGTTTGGCTGTGAAAATATCGTCGTTATTCGCGAGAAGAATATCCTCCATCTCATCGTTAATGCCGTTTGCCATCGCAAGCAACATCGCTTTCTTTTCGGCGTCTGACGTCGTGGCAAGGCGGTAAGACGCTTCTTTCGCAAGAGCGCAAATTTCGGCGGTACTCATCGTTATTCCTCCTCTTCTTCTTCCGGCAAAACCGCATTATGGAACACGTTTTGCACGTCGTCATTCTCCTCCAGCCTGTCGATCAAGTTCAATATTTTGGAAACTGCAGACTCTTCGGGAGTCACATAATTTTCGGGAACCATTTCGATTTCACTCGAAAGGATCTTCAATCCCTGTTTTTCAAGATTTTCGCGAACGGCCGTATAATTCTGCGGAAGGGTATAAACTTCGAAAACGCCGTCGTCCGTTTGAACGTCGTCAGCACCTGCGTCAAGCGCAAGAAGCATAAAATCGTCTTCTTCAAGGCCTTCCCCGTCTACGACGATCACGCCCTTTTTGTTAAACATATAAGAAACGCAACCCGTACTTCCGAGGTTTCCGCCGAATTTATCGAAGGCGCAGCGAACGTCGCTTGCCGTACGATTCTTATTATCCGTCAGAGTTTCAACGATAACGGCTACGCCGCCCGCGGCGTATCCTTCGTAAGTGATCTCCTCGTAGTTAACGCTATTTAACTCGCCGGACGCCTTTTTGATGCTGCGTTGAATATTGTCGTTCGGCATATTGGCTGCTTTCGCTTTCGCGATAACGTCGCGAAGGCGAGAGTTACTATCCGGATTGGGACCGCCCTGCTTCACCGCGATGGCGAGCTCTCTTCCGATCTTGGTAAACACGTTTGCTCTTGCCGCGTCACCTTTCGCCTTTTTGTTTTTGATGTTTGCCCATTTGCTGTGTCCGGACATATTACCCTCCTAAATTATGCTTTATTTTTTCCGAGTACGTACATCGCGACGCCGGCGCTGACCGCTGCGTTCAGCGATTCCATATTTTCCATGGGGATCGAAAGTTTTCTACCGATCTGTTTGATTTCGGCGCTTACACCGTGTGCCTCACTACCGACGACGAGCGCAATTTTACCCAAAGGACGATAAGAAAATAAATCTTCTCCGTACATATCAAGTACTATTATATCATAAGACTTGATATTTTTACTACATAAAAATGCTTCTTTCCCGCAAAAAATCGGATCGATTTTAAATATCGCGCTCATACTCGCTCGAACGGATTTCGGCGAATAGGGATCCGCGGAATCGATGAAGACGGCTTGCTTATATCCCGCAGCAACGGCAGTTCGCAAGATAGCGCCCACGTTTCCCGAATCGGAAACGTGATCCAAAACGATAACTTTATCTGCGGAAATATCGGATATTTCGGAATTTTTCGGAATTTTCAAAATAGCCGCAACGCCGATCGGGCTTACCGTCTCCGAAATGCGGTCGAATAGCTCGTCAGACAAAACGACGATCTCCGCACCGAAAGAAGACAGGCGCTCCGCGTACTCCCGTTCTTTGCTCTCTTTTACGAAAGTATAAACGACTTTTGCGCCTTTCGGAATATCTTTTACGAGGTTCCACCCCTCCGCAAGATAAAATCCCGTCTCTTTTCGACCTTTCCTTTCGGAAAGCGATCGGAAAAGTTTTACTTTTTCGTTTGATATACTCGTGATTACGGTCATTTCGTTCCATTATAAAAAATGCTTTCGGCGAACCGAAAGCATTTTTACGTTCATTAAAGGGCAGCCTTCGCTTTTTCGCAAAGCGCGGTAAAAGTTGCCGCGTCGTTCACTGCGAGATCCGCGAGAACTTTACGGTTCAGATTGATCTCGCTCTTTTTCAGGCCGTTCATCAATCTGCTATAGCTGAGACCGTTCATTCTGGCAGCCGCGTTGATACGAGCGATCCAAATCTGACGGAAATCTCTCTTTTTGTCCTTTCTGCCGACGTACGCATACATCTGGGACTTCATAACCGCTTCGCGGGAAACTCTGTAAAGTTTGCTCTTTGCGCCGCGATATCCCTTGGCAAGTTTAAATATCTTTCTGCGTTTTTTTACTGCATTAACCGCTCTTTTGATTCTCATATTCTTACCTCCCGATTACTTTTGGATCATGGTTCTGATGGTCTTGGCTTGCGTCTCGGAAACATAGCCGCCTGCCCTAAGACCGCGCTTTCTCTTGGTCTCTTTCTTGGTAAGGATATGGTTTTTACCCTGCTTGCTTCTTTTGATCAATCCGTTTTTGGTTACGCGAAATCTTTTTCCTGCACCGCTGTGCGACTTTTGTTTTGGCATTTTGCCTACCTCCGATAGTTTATTTTTTCACAGGCGCGAGCTGCATACGGATCGTGTTTCCTTCGATCACGGGGGGCTGCTCCATTTGTGCGCCTTGTATTTTTTCGAAAAATTGATCCATTACTTTCATTCCGAGTTCGGGGCGTTTGTTTTGTCTTCCGCGCATACGGATCACAACGCGAACTTTATCTCCACCCGCAATAAATTCGTTAGCGCGCTTTGCTTTTACGTTTATATCGCCAACGTCTATCACTATACTGAGCTGGATCTCTTTCAGTTTGACTATTTTTTGATTTTTCTTTGCCTCTTTTTCTTTTTTGATCGAGTCGAAACGGAATTTATCGTAATCCATCAATTTACAGATCGGAGGATTTGACTGCGGAGCGATCTTTACAAGATCGAGCCCTTGCTCGTCGGCGATCTTTTGCGCGTCGTAAGCGCTCATAACGCCGAGATTTTTCCCTTCCGTATCTATGACGGTAACCTGCCTATCGCGAATTTGCTCGTTTATTTGGTAGTCTTTGATAATCCTTCCCTCCCTAAAAAAGAAAATTGGGCAGTAAAACTGCCCAAAATATCTTACGATATTCAAGAAACCCTTTGCAACTCCTGCTCGGGTGAGAAACAGTTCTACTTCGATATTATGTTAGCACCGCACTTAATCGCTGTCAAGCGTTTTCCGGTTTTATTTCAAGATTTTATCCGAAACGTCCTTTCCGAGCTTTGCCGCAAAATCCGCAAGGGTCATAGATCCGAGATCGCCTTCCGAGCGATGGCGTACGCTTACCTTCCCTTCTTCTCTTTCCTTATCGCCGATTATGAGCATATACGGTACTTTCGCGAGTTGCGCTTCGCGGATCTTATATCCGACTTTTTCGCTTCTCGTATCCGCTTCCGCGCGGAATCCCATTTCGAGGAGTTTGTCTTTGATCTCGATCGCGTCTTGCGCCGTTCTGTCCGTCAAACTGATCACGGTAACTTGCGTCGGCGCGATCCAAGCCGGGAACGCTCCCGCATACTTTTCGATGAGCATCGCAAGAGTGCGCTCGTAGCAACCGATACTGCTGCGGTGAATGATATACGGCGTTTGCTTGACTCCGTTTTCGTCCACGTACGTCATTTCAAAGCGAGATGCGACGGCAAAGTCGATTTGGATCGTAATGATCGTATCTTCTTTTCCATAAACGTTCTTCGCCTGAATATCGAGTTTCGGACCGTAAAATGCGGCTTCGCCGACCGCTTCGACGTAATCGATACCGAGGTGATCGAGAATATTTTTCATCAAACTCTCCGTTCTCTCCCACTCTTTCGGATTGTCGATATATTTATCCGTATTTTTCGGATCCCATTTACTGAAACGGAACGTAACGTCGTCACGCAAACCGAGACAGTTCAGGAAATAATAGGAAAGGTCCAAGCATCTCTTGAATTCTTCTTCGATTTGATCGGGACGGCAAACGATATGTCCGTCGGACAAAGTAAACTGACGAATGCGGATCAACCCGTGCATTTCGCCCGAAGCTTCATTACGGAACAAAGTGGACGTTTCGGCATAGCGACAAGGCAAATCGCGATAACTCTTGATTCCGTTTTTGTAAATTTGATACTGGAAGGGACAAGTCATCGGGCGAAGTGCCAAAACTTCGTCATCCTTCTCCTCATCTCCGATCACGAACATTTTATCTCTGTAATGATCCCAGTGACCCGAGACCTTATAAAGATCACTTTTCGCCATGGCGGGCGTTTTGGTCAAAACGAAACCGCGACGCTCTTCTTCGTCTTCCACAAAACGTTCGAGGATTTGCAGCATTTTCGCACCCTTCGGCATAAGGAGCGGGAGCCCTTGCCCGATCTTTTCTTCCGTCATGAAAATCCCGAGATCGCGACCGAGCTTATTATGATCGCGCTTCTTAGCCTCTTCAAGAAGAACCAAGTATTCGTCGAGAGCGGATTTTTTATCAAACGCAACGCCGTAAATGCGGGTCAACATTTTGTTATTCGCGTCCCCGCGCCAATACGCGCCGGTGATGCTCGTCAGCTTAACCGCTTTCAAAACACCCGTGCTTTTCAAGTGCGGCCCGACGCACATATCCACGAAGTCACCTTGGTGATAAAAGCTGATTTCGGCGCCCTTGGGAAGTTCGGCGATCATTTCGAGCTTATAGGGCTCGTCCAGCTTGCGCATCAACGCATTGGCACTCTTCCTCGGCAAAACTTCGCGCGTGATAGGCAAATTTGCCTTTATGATCCGTTGCATTTCCTCTTCGATCTTGGCAAGATCGTCCATAGAAGGAGGCGTAATATACTCAATATCGTAATAAAAACCGGTATCGATCGCGGGACCGATCGCGAGCTTCGCGGTCGGATAAATGCTTTTGACCGCCTGCGCCATAACGTGGGCCGCGGTATGATTGTAAATATGTTTGCCCTCTTGATCCTTAAAAGTCAGGATCTGGACTTCGGCGTCCTTATCCACAACGTAGCTGAGATCGACCGCAACGCCGTTTACTTTTCCGGCGAGAGCGGCGCGATGCACCCCCTCCCCGATATCCGCAGCGATTTGCTCAACCGTTACGGGAGCGTCATACTCTTTTACCGTATCTCTCAAATAAATTTTCATACTTTCCTCCTTGTGCAAGTTTGCAGGATTGATTTATAAAAAAACGCCCTCATACGCTAACGTATAAGGACGACAATGCCGCGGTTCCACCTTATTTGAGCGATTTCTCGCTCCCCTTAAATATGAAATTATTCTCATAGCGGTGGTACCGCAAAACGGCAATCGCTTCGCTTTCAGCTTACGCGAAGCTCTCTGAGGATTGCTGATGTATTGCGACGTGTCCGCCACGGTATGGTGCCGAAGGCGGGACTCGAACCCGCACGGAGTCATCTCCGAGGGATTTTAAGTCCCTTGCGTCTGCCATTCCGCCACTTCGGCAATTATTGGAGGCACCACCCAGACTCGGACTGGGGAATAAAGGTTTTGCAGACCTCTGCCTTACC
>DGWX01000029.1 GCA_002395405.1 Christensenella sp. UBA4247 | reverse complement strand
GTTATGATCTTATCCGTTGCCAGCAGCATATTATCCGGTTTGACGTCAGGCTTTTTGAAAAAGCAAACGATCGAAATCGTTCACTATGTCATATATGCTCTCGTCGTTACGGTTGTAATGGTCAAGATCGCTTCCGTCGTTTCCGAAAGCGCGGAAGCTATCGGTCGATTGACGTCTCTTACGGAAAAAGTATTCCCGCCCCTCGTAACCTTGATGAGTGCGCTCGGCGGCGCGGTTTCTTCTTCGCTATATAAGCCGCAACTTGCCTTTTTTTGCGCTTTGATAGGCAAGATCATCGGAAGCGTGATTTTGCCTCTTTTTACGGCAAGTATATCCTTTTGCTTGATCGGGCACCTTTCGGAAACCGTTAAAATGGATAAAATCCAGTCCGCGATCCGCTATGCTTCTTCTTTTATCATTTCAACCGTGTTCGGGCTGTTTATTACCTACTTGACTGTTGCGGGGATCTCCGGAGGCATGGTGGATGGTGTTAGTATCAAAGCCGCAAAGTTCGTCGTTTCAAGTTACGTTCCCATCCTCGGCGGATATCTTTCGCAAGGATTCGATTTGATCAGCGCCGGCTGCGTTTTGATCAAAAACGCGATCGGGGTCGTTGGGATCGTGTACGTCCTTTTGATCGTCTTAAAACCGATATTGGATATCGTTGTTTTAACTTTCGCTTTGAAGATCGTGGCTTCTTTCGTGCAGCCGATCGGAGATAAGCGGATCTCGGATTTTCTTTATTCCGTATCGAACAGCACGAAAATTTTGATAACGGCGCTCGTCGGAACCGGCTTTGTATTGATCGTGTCATTACTTTTGGTCGTCGTAACTTGCAACGTGGGGGTAATATGAGCGGTTGGATCCTCAGTATCGTGGGAATGGTTTTAACGGTAACTTTGGCGGAAATTATGCTTCCCGAAGGTCAAACGGCAAAATACGTAAAAGGCGTTATTTCTTTAATGGTCGTTTACGTCGTTCTTTTGCCGATCCCTACGCTACTTCATACAAAATTCGACGTAAAAGGATTTTTTAATTTTTCATCCGCAAGTTATGAAAGCGATCCTGCCTTCATACAAATTATCAAAGAGGACAAACAGTCCGTCTTGTCCGAATCCTTAACGGCTGTCTTTCGCGAAAAAGGTCTGAACAGCGCGGGGGTAAAAGTAATACTCGGAGAGAGTGAAAACGTAAGAATGGTGTTTCTCAGCGCGGAAAAAGCCGATCTTTCGAAAGCCTTCGACCTTACGCTTTCCTATCTCGGGGTAAAGGAGGATAAAATCGTGATCAATGAAATCTATACCTAATCTTTCGGAAAAAGTAAAAAGGCTCTTTTCAAAAATCAAAGTGAAGAAAAACGCGGAAATCGTGATCGCGGCAATTCTCGCTTTGATCGCAATCGTCGCCTATTTCGCGATCGGAGCGTCAGGGAGAACGAAAAGCGCTTCGACGGGAGGTAAAATCTCCGCGGAAATGACGGACGAAGAAAAACGGATTTCCGCAATGATCTCCGAAATAGATGGGATCGGAAGCGCAAGGGTGTATATCAGTTACGACGATAAGAAGGTTTCCGGTGTGGTCGTCGTGGCGAAGGGCGCGGATAAAACGGATAAAAAAGTTCAGATCGTTCGATTGTTGGAAATCGCTACCGGGGCGTCGGTAGATCAAATACAAATCTTTCAAAAGGCAAATGGAGGTTAAAAGTTATGTCTAACAAAAAGAAAATCATTATTATTTGTTCCATGGTCGTTTTGCTCGTTGCGGCGGCGTACTTGAATGTGTTGATCTCGCATAAAACGACGAAAACCGCGTCCACGTCGATCAACGACGCGTCTTCTACGACCGTTTCCTTCTTTACGAGTTACAGAACCGCGCGCGATTCTTCTCGTCAGGAAAGTTTTATGTATTACGATTCGATCATTCATTCGGAAACCGCTTCCGCAGCGGCGGTCAGCTCCGCGGAAAGCAAGAGGGAAGAACTCGCCGGGTTTGCCGAGAGCGAACTTGTTCTGGAAGGCTTAATCAAAGCGAAAGGATTCGAGGACGCAGTCGTTACCATTTCCACGGCAAACGTAAACGTAATTGTAAAAAAGACGGGAGAAGTGGACGCAACGGACGCCGCGCAAATTCTTTCGATCGTTACGAGTGAAACGGGCGTCAGCGCAAGTAAGGTCATCATTACGCCTTATTCCGTTTAACGTTTGATCTTATAAGTCGGCTCCGCGATCCCCTCGCGGAGCTTTTTGCTGATAGGCTCCGTGTTTTATTTAATCGTTCCGCTTGAAATAATAGTAGTGCTATGATATAATAATTATACGGAGGTTTTATGATAGACGATACAAGATACGAGGATATAATTGCGTCCATTGCAGGCGTTGCCGCGTTCAAGGTTGAAGGCGTAGCGTCTCTTTCCGGCGTTGCGGGTATGCGTGGGAAAAAGCAAAAACGCGAGAAAAAAAGCGTTCAGGTCTTTATTCTCGGAGAGAATTCCGTTCGCATCGACGTATATGTAAACGCATTCTCGGGCGTATCCGTTCCCGACCTCGCTTACGATATTCAGGAAAGCGTTTGCAGGGAAGTGGAGAGCGCAACCAAATTTAAGGTCAAATCGGTTAACGTAAACGTTGCCGGTATCGTTTTCAATCAATAAGTATGAGCAGAAAAAACGCAAGAGAAGTTTTATATAAATTGGTTTTTGAATTTACTTTTTCGAATTCCTTAAACGAAGTTACCGAGTCTATGCTTCTTTCTGACGCAACTTTATCTGCGGACGATAAGGCGTACGTCGAAAAAGCGTATTCCGGTATTACGGAAAATTTCGAACAACTTTGTTCTTTGATTTTGAAATATACGACCGGTTATTCTTCGGTCGATAGGCTTGTAAAAGCGGATCTCGTTGCGATGGCGATCTCTTCTTACGAACTATCTTATATGCCCGAAATCCCTGCAAGCGTATCGATCAGCGAAGCGGTGGAACTTGTTAAGCAGTATGGCACGACCAAAAGCAGCGGCTTTGTAAACGGCGTGCTTGCGAGTATAAACAGGGAGGTAAGGGAAAATGGCAAAAATCATTGATGGCAAAGCGATTGCGAACGCTTTGCAAGATAGGCTGAAAGAGCAGGCATCCTACTTCGCGATGCGATTCGGCAGAAAGCCGAAACTCGTCGTCATTATGGTCGGAGAAGATCCGGCAAGCGCGGTTTACGTTCGAAATAAGATCCGTGCGTGCGAAAACGTCGGGATCAATTCCGAGTCTTATCGTTTGCCCGAAACGACGGAGCAGTCGGAACTCGAATCTTTGATCGAAAAATTGAACAAAGACGAAACGGCTGACGGAATTTTGATCCAGCTCCCGCTTCCTTCTCGTTTGGACGCGAAAAAATTGATTCCGTTGATCGATCCGAAAAAGGATGTGGACGGATTCAGCGCGGAAAATCTCGGCGCTCTCGTATTAGACGATAAACGCGCCCTTTATTCTTGTACGCCGCTCGGTATCATTCAGTTGATTTTAAGTACCGGGATCGATCTCACCGGAAAACACGCGGTCGTCGTAGGTCGGTCGAACGAGGTCGGGAAACCCGTTGCCTTGATGCTTTTGCAGCATAATGCAACCGTTACGATTTGCCATAGCAAAACGGTGGATCTCGGCGCCGTAACGAGAACGGCGGACGTTCTCGTCGTTGCAGTCGGACGAGAAAAATTGATTACGGGCGATATGGTTAAAGAAGGCGCCGTCGTAATCGACGTAGGCATCAACAGGGATGCAAACGGAAAACTTTGCGGTGACGTGGATTTCGATTCGGTTGCGGAAAAGTGTTCCTTCATAACGCCCGTTCCCGGCGGAGTCGGTCCGATGACGATCGCTATGCTTATGACGAACACGATGAAAGCGGCAAAACGAAATGTTCAATAAAACTCTCAGCGTTGAAGAACTAAACGGATATATACACTCGATATTTTTAGCAGAGGAAATGCTTCTCGGCGTCAGCGTTTTCGGAGAAGTTTCCGGCGTCCGCGTGTCCGGTCCGCACGCGTATTTTACCGTGAAAGGTAAAACCGCCGCGATTTCCTGCAATCTTTTTTCCTATCAGCGAACGTATCTTCCGAAAGACGGAGAGAGCGTGATTTTGAAAGGAAGTCCGGATTATTACGTTAAGACCGGGAAGCTCTCGTTTAACGTAACGTCCGTTCAGCCGATCGGGGTGGGCCGATTGCACATCGAGCTTGAAAAACTGAAAGCCAAGCTTCTTGCCGAAGGCGTTTTCGACGAATCTCGGAAAAAGCCGATCCCGCGTTTCGTAAAAGACGTTTGCGTCGTTACGAGTAAAACGGGCGCCGTCATTCGCGATATATATAAAACGATCCGAAACGTAAATCGTTCGATCAATATCCACGTATATAACGTTCGCGTTCAAGGAGAAGGCGCAGAGAACGAGATCGCGCATGCGATCGAGCGTGTGGATGGAAAATTTGACGTAATCATCGTTGCGCGCGGAGGCGGATCTTTCGAGGACCTCGCGCCTTTTAATACGGAGATCGTGGCGCGAGCGATCTATAACGCCGAAACGCCGATCGTTTCCGCCGTTGGTCATGAAACCGATTTTTCTCTTTCCGATATGGCTGCCGATGCGCGCGCCGCCACGCCGACCGCTGCGGGACATCTTGTTTCTTACGATGAAAGCGAAATGATCTCTTATGTGTTTGAATCTCTTTCGAGAATGGGTTTAAAAGCGCAATCTCGCCTTTTTGAATCCGAAAACGCTCTCGGAAAAACGATTCGAACTTTGATCGGTGAATCAAGCAGACTTTTCGAACGGTCGGAGGCAGGTTTCAAAAAATCGATTTCGGCTTTGGATTCATCTCGAAAACTTTTTTTTGAAAGAAAAGATTCTGCGCTTGAAAAGGTGCTTTTGAAGTTGTCGGCAGGGGATCCGCTTGCCGTTTTGTCAAAAGGGTATTTTATAGCTTCGATCAAGGGTAAAAGAGTGGAATCCGTTGCGTCGTTCGCCGTTGGCGACGAGATGGAACTCAGGGGAAAAGACGGTGCGGTCAGTGCGGAAATAAAGGAGATACGATATGACGTTTGAAGAAATACTCGGAAGATTGGATGAAATATCTTCCTCTCTTGAATCCGGTTCGCTTTCTTTGGAAAAAGGGATCGAACTGTACGGCGAAGGCTTATCTTTATCCAAACAAGCGATCGAGATCTTAAAGGACGGGAAGGGTAAGATCACTCTCTTAAACGATGAGCTCGGAAAGCTTGCGGATGAAACGTTTGAGGTGGAGCAAGATGATTAACGACGTTTTATCGAAGTTTGCGGAAAAGTTTAACGATGATCTGAATCGCGTTATGAACGAATTGAAAGGCGGCACGCTCGTTTCCGCGATGCGATATTCCGTAACGGGCGGAGGAAAGCGCTTGCGTCCTTTTATGGTGCTTCTTGCGGCGGAAATGGGCGGACTGACTTACGATGACGTTTTCCCTTTAATGGTCGGAATTGAGCTCGTTCATACCTATTCTTTGGTACACGACGATCTTCCTTGTATGGACGATGACGATTTCAGGCGCGGCAGAAAATCCACTCACGCCGCTTTCGGTGAGGCAATGGGAGTACTGGCAGGGGACGCGCTTCTCAATTTCGCTTACGAATATATGCTCTCAAATGCAGTTAAAGCAAAAAACGTCGGAGGATATATCACGGCGGTGAGTTGTATTATGGTTCGTGCCGGATATATGGGTATGCTCGGCGGACAAAGTTACGACGTGGACGAAGAAATCAAAAAGCAGTTTAAACGCGAAGATTTTATCAATATGTATTCGGGGAAAACGGGTGCGCTTTTCCAAGCCGCCCTCGGCGCGGGAGCTTTCGTTTCCGGTCTCTCGGAAGACGATCTGACGGCGCTTTTGAAGTGCGGAACGTATCTCGGCGTCGCGTTTCAACTAAAAGACGATATAGACGATCTTACGCAGGATGAAAAAGGTGTGGACGAAAAGGAAAAGAAACCTTGTTTGACGATGCTTTCTACTTTTACTACTCAATCCGCGAAGGAATTCGTTTTGCTCAATCGCGATGTTGCAAAAGACGTGATCAAAGACGTAAAGGGCAGCGAAAACCTTTCCGCTCTGATCGATTATTTATTGACTTTTCCGCAAGAAACGGAATCGCATTCGGATAAAGAAGGCGTTTCATCGGTGGATAATGCGGTATAAGCATGAGTCTTTGCCGCGCTTTCGAAGTTTTTTTCGATGAATCGCAGATCTGCCGGTCGGATCGAAATGATAAATCCGTATTTTTATTGTAATTTAAGTCAAGATGTGTTAATATAATCTTACGGTGGTGCAGTATTCTAGTCAGAACGCGCATTAACGAGGGCGGGGTTAAAATATCGCCGTAGGGCACATCGATGAAGTTTCTTGTGTTGGCTCGTTTTGCCCAAATTCGGG
>DGWX01000069.1 GCA_002395405.1 Christensenella sp. UBA4247 | reverse complement strand
AAGCTGTCGCCGCCGCCCACGCGATCCACGATATGGATCATATATTCTTTGCTGAAATAATAGTCCTTGCCGTCAAAGAGCATCGCGCTCCACTTATTGTCGTTTGCGGAAATGCTGCCGCGGAGCGTGATCGCAACGTATTTGAATCCGAACGCGTCCACGAGCTTTTTCGCAACAGACTTATACCCCTCTTTGCTGAGAGCGCCTTTGGAAATATCCGTCCCGTCCGCCTTGATCCCGAACACGTCGGCGGAATCTTCCTCGTTTGCGATCAAAACGTCCACGTACGGCATAAGGGAAGTCATAACTTCTTTCGCCTTTTCTTTCGACCAAAGCTTTTTCCTGTAATTGAGATCGCAAGAAACGGTGATGCCCTTCGCTTTCGCCGCTTTCAAAGCGTCCAGCGTAATGGCCGCGGCGTCATCCGAAAGAGCGGGCGTAATGCCGGTAAAATGGAACCAGGACACACCGTCCAGAATCGAGTTCCAATCGAAATCTTCCTTTTTCGCGAGAGCGATCGCGGAATTTGCTCTGTCGTAAATGACTTTGCTCGGGCGCTGGCTCGCTCCCTTTTCGAGGAAATAGATACCGATCCTATCGCCGCCGCGGGTAATCTTGGAAACGTCCACCCCATACCTACGGAGGCTGTTTACCGCCGCCTGTCCGATATCGTTTTTCGGAAGTTTGGAAACGAACGCCGCGTCGATCCCGTAATTTGCGAGAGAAACCGCAACGTTGGCCTCGCCGCCGCCGAAAGTTACTCCGAAACGATCCGCTTGCACGAAACGAATATATCCTTCCGGAGCCAGTCTTAACATCAATTCACCGAACGTAACTGCTTTCATTACTTTATTACCTCCATGGCTTCTTTGGATAAAGCCGTTATTTTATCGAATTCTTTTGCTTTTACGAGGCTGTCTTTTACCATCCAGCTACCGCCGCAAGCGATCACCTTGCCCGTTTCGAAATAGCTCTTGATATTCTCTGCCGAGATCCCGCCCGTGGGCATAAACTTAATACCGGGGAAAGGACCCGCCAGCGCTTTGATGGTTTTAACGCCGCCGTAATTCTCCGCGGGGAAGAATTTAACGACTTTCAAACCCTCCGCGATCGCCGCCATAACTTCGGTAGGCGTTACCGTTCCGGGCAAATACAAAACGCCCGCCTCGCGGCAAACTTCCGCAACCTCTTTGGAGAAGCCGGGACCGACCACGAACGCCGCGCCGCATGAAACCGCCTTTTCCGCCTGTTCTTTATTGATCACCGTACCGGCGCCGATCAGCATATCGGGGCAATTCTTTGCCGCGAGCGCAAGCGCGTCGGGACCGCAAGCAGTACGGAATGTAATCTCCGCGCTGAGGATCCCGCCCTTTTTCAGAGCTTCCATCAAAGGAAGGGTATCCGCGAGATCGTCTATTTTTACGACCGGAACGATTTTGAGCTGTTCGATGCGTTTGAGTGTTTCTTCAATCATTGTAAAGTCTCCTCCTCGGGATTAAAATTTTCAAACGGCGTTGTTCGCCTTTCTTACGCGCGCGTAAAATGCACGTTATGGAATTATAATAACATATATTTTATAAAAAGGTCAACGGAGTATAAAAAAAAGAACGCAAGGTTTTCTCGCATTCTCCGTCAATCAAAAACTTAATAATCTTTTAATCCCAAAATATAATCTGCCGAAGCCCCGATCGCGAGGCATAACTCTCTAAACGTATCCAACTTGGGGAATTTCTTCGTAGTACAGTATTGCGTTATCATCTCGGGCGAAACTCCGATTCGACGAGCGATCTCAACCGTCGTTAATCCGCTGTTCCTGATTTCTTCCTTCAGGCGTTTTTTGATAATTTTCTCTCCCGCACTATCCATATTTTCGATTTTATAACTATAAGTTAGTTTTTGACTTGACTTCTAACTGTTGGTTAGAATATAATAAAGAATATATTCCCAAAAAAAGGAGAACAGAAGAATATGGAATGCATACATCATCATGAACGGGAAGCCACGGCACGTTGCACAAATTGCGGCGCATACATTTGCAATGACTGTACTTGTTATTTGAACGGCGCAAAAGTTTGTCCTTCTTGTTTCCAAACGGCATGTAACCAAAACATTGCAGCTTGGAAAAAAGCTTTTTCAATTCAATTTATTTACATGGGCATCGCTCTCATACTCTACCTTGCAGGGGTTATAGTCATGTTTACTTTAATAGAAAAAAGCATCGGCTATCTTTTCCTGGGACTGCTTTTAATGGGTTTGCCGAACGTTTATTGTTGTTTCAATAAAGGCGTAGGAATCATCGCGACTCCGAATATGTGGTTCTGGATTTATCTGATCGAATTTTTATTGGGAATCGTATTGACACCGGTTATTGCTATTATTTCCATAATACGCGGTTTAAAATACAAAAAAGAGGAAAAAGCGTGGGAGAAAAATCTCGAGCAAATCAACACTTACATAAACTCTCTTCAATAAAAAAATAAAACGAAAAAACCGAAGCAAACGCTTCGGTTTTTTCCTATTTTTCCGAACAAAAGAAAGAATTATGAATACTTTTTGAAAAGTTCGTCCAGCTCGCGCGTAAAGCGCTTCGTTTCGGAATTTGTTCTTCCGCTGAAATTTTGGATCAGTTCGCCGATCCTGCCGCCCGATTCCAAAAGATATTTATACACGGTATTGGGAGTCAAGCGCGAACGCTTCTCGGGAACGTATCCTTCTTTTATGCGCTCGTTCGAGATCAGATCGTACTTTTCCGCAAAGAGAGGCGCGACCGCGTTATAGCCGAATTGCTTACGGACGTCGTCCGCCCATTTTTCGGTATTGTCGCCGCCGCCATGAACTACGAACACTCTTTCGGGACGGGTATCGAAAGAGTCCAGCCAGCGCATCAGTCCCACGCGATCTGCGTGAGAACTCGTGCTTCCGAGGGACAAAATTCGCGCGTTTACCAAAATATCTTCTCCGAAAATACGAACGCGTTTCGCGCCGTTTACGAGAGCGTGTCCGAGCGTTCCGATCGCTTGATAACCGACGAAAAGAACGGTGCATTCTTTTTTCCAAAGGTTGTGTTTCAAATGGTGGCGGATCCTGCCCGCCTCGCACATTCCGCTCGCGGAAATTACGATTTTGGGGGTATCGTCTTCGTTGATCGCGCGGCTTTCTTCCGTCGTTACCGCAACGGAGAGACCTTCGAAGCCGATCGGGTTGATCCCTTGGGCAAGAAGCGCGCGAGCCTCTTCGTCGTAATATCGATCGGATACTTCTCCGAAGATATTCGTTGCGTCCACTGCGAGCGGGCTATCCACGACGACGGGGAATCCGTTATGTCCTTTTACCTTTCCGTATTTTTTTATATTCCGAATAAAATAAAGGATCTCTTGCGTACGCCCTACGGCAAACGAGGGGATCACAAGGTTTCCGCCTGCGTCCAAAGTGGACTGAATGATCGAAGCGAGCGCGTCTTCGGCGCTTTCGTTTTTATCGTGCAGCCGATCGGCATACGTGGATTCCATAACGACGTAATCGGCTTCTTTCAAATAAACGGGATCGTTCAAAAGCGGCTGGTCGGAATTGCCGATATCGCCCGAAAAAACGAGTTTTTTCGTCTGTCCGCCCTCCGACGCTTCCACGGTTACGGAAGAGGATCCAAGCAAATGTCCCGCGTCCGTAAAAGTTACGGTCAAGCCTTCGAAAGGCGTTATCTTTTCTCCGTATTCAGAGGCCACGAAATGCCGCGCGACTTTTTCCGCGTCTTCCGTCGTGTAGAGCGGTTCGATTTGAAATTCGCCGCTTCTCTTTCCCTTTCGATTTTTATATTCCGCGTCGCTTTCCTGAATATGCGCGCTGTCAAGAAGCATAATGCGGCAAAGCGCGCGCGTGGCGGAAGTCATAAGAATTTCACCGCGAAATCCTTTTTTATACAAAAGAGGAAGTCTGCCGCTATGATCGATATGCGCGTGCGTTAAAAGAACGAGATCGATCTCTTCCGCGTTAAAGGAAAAACCGTCGTCATCTCCGTCGAACACGTCCGCACCCTGCCTGAGCCCGCAATCGATCAATACCTTTTTTCCCGATACTTCGAGCAAAAAACAACTACCCGTAACTTCTCTTGCCGCACCGTAAAATGTCAGAAACATACGTCCTCCGACGCGCAATCGCGCGAATCCTATTATTATTATAGCATCTTAAACAACGAATTACAATGGGGCTTTTCGCCCGAATCGAATGTTTTTTCGCTCGAATGAAAAATATTTTTTGAAAAATATTGACAAAAAACGATCCGCAAGCGTAAGATTAAACTATCAAATCAGTAGGAGAACGATATGTTGTTCCGTTATACCGCAAGCTTTTTCTTTACGCCGCAAGCGATGTGTTGATCGAGTAATTACTCTATAAACGCACCGCTACTTTTGATTTTCGAAAAAGTAGCGGTTTTTTTATTTAAGCGGAAGAACAAAAGGAGGTTTTATGACTGAAAAAACAGAAAACGAAATCAAGCGCGTTTCCTTTTGCGGAACGGCGGGGTCCTTTTCGGAAGCCGCCGCCAAGCGTATTTTCCCGAGTGCTATCCTTCTCCCCTGCGACAGTTTCAAAGAGGCTTATGAAAAGACGCTGTTCGGAGAAGCGGATCGAACCGTATTACCCATTGAAAACAGTTATGCGGGCGAAGTAGCCTCCGTTACGGACGAGATCTATCGGGGAAAGCTTCTCGTTCAAGGCGTTTATTCCATGCGCGTTGTCCAAAACCTCATTGGGATAAAGGGCGCTACGTTAGATGGCGTATTATCCGTTATCAGCCATCCGCAAGCGCTTTCGCAATGCGCGGAGTATATTGCGAAACATCGCTTTCGCGAGATCACCTCGGAGAACACGGCCTTCGCGGCGAAAACCGTTGCCAATTTAAAAGACCCCACCGTTGCGGCGATCGCCGGCCGCGAATGCGCCGAGCTGTACGGGCTTGACCTTCTCGAAGAAAATATTTCGTCGTCAAGCGAAAACGCGACTAAGTTCGCCGTTCTCGGGAAAGAAAACGTCCTCGAAAAGGCAAAGGAGAACTGCATCTTGTTTTTTGCCGTCCGCGACGTTTCGGGCGCTTTGGCTGCCGTCCTCGGAGCGATCGCGAAAGGCGGATACAACTTACAATCGCTCCGCTCTCGCCCCTTGAAAAAGAAAGCATGGCAATATTATTTTTACGCGGAGATCGAAGGAGGCGCAAGGGGGAATAAAGAAAAAGAGCTTTTGGGCGATCTCGCCCCCTATTGCACGGACGCAAAAATCGCGGGACGCTTCGTTCCCGACCAAGAAATATAAGGAGGAGATGATATGAATTTACTTTTCGAAAGAAAGCTCGCGCTGCCCGTTGAGATCAAGGAAGCCTATCCGATGGACGCCAAACTGACGGAAATCTTCGAAAGGCGAGACGCTGAACTTAAACGAATTTTATCGGGCAAAGAGGATAAGCTCGTTCTCATTATCGGGCCGTGTTCCGCCGACTCGGAAGAGAGCGTTCTCGATTACGTAACGCGCCTTGCCACTCTTCGGGAAAAGGTAAAAGACAAAATCTTTATCATTCCCCGTATTTACACGAATAAGCCCCGAACCACGGGCGACGGATATAAAGGAATGTTACATCAACCCAATCCGACCGAAAAGCCCGATATGCTCAAAGGGTTGATCGCGATCCGCGAGCTTCATCTTCGCGCGATTCGAGAAACGGGATTTACCTGCGCGGACGAGATGCTTTATCCCGAAAATTACAAATACTTAGACGATCTCCTCTCCTACGTTGCCGTGGGTGCGCGATCGGTAGAAAACCAACAACACAGACTCGTTTCGAGCGGCATTTCCGTCCCCGTCGGAATGAAGAACCCGACGAGCGGCGACTACTCCGTTATGCTGAATTCCATAACGGCGGCGGAACACGCTCACACTTTCATTTATCGCGGGTGGGAAGCGCATTCCACGGGCAATCCCTTCGCCCACGCGATTTTGCGCGGCTACGTGGACAAACACGGCAGAACACACCCGAATTATCATTACGAGGATCTCATTCTTCTTCGCGAACTTTACGAGGAGCGCCACCTTGAAAACCCCGCCGTCATCATCGACTGCAATCACTCCAATTCCGGAAAAAATCCCTTCGAACAAGAGCGCATCGTAAAAGAAGTTTTGCAAAGCAGGCGCTACAATTCCGGACTTCATTCCTTCGTAAAAGGTTTTATGATCGAAAGCTATATTGAAGACGGCGCGCAGAAGATCGGCGAGGGGATATACGGGAAAAGCATAACGGACGCTTGTCTCGGCTGGGAAAAATCCGAACGCTTGATTTTAGAGATCGCGGATCTTTGCCGATAAGTTTTTTCGCTTGCAAAAAAACGAATGCGTTTGATACAATAGTTGCGTAACCGAGCGCATAATGGTTCAGCCGTTGCATTCTTTGCAGCGGCTTTTTTTTGACCGCCGAAACCATTCCCAAATAGGCGCTTCGCCGCGTTACGAAGGAGCAAGATGCCGCAGAATACAATACAAAGAGCGATTTTCGCGCTGATCACCGTTATCATTACCGTCCACGCGTACGTGTTTTACAGCCTGTACGTCATCAACGGTTCACTGTTTCTTTCCCTGACGGGAGAAGCGAACGTTCTCGCTGCGATCGGGGCGCTCGGAGGCGTTCCCGCGTTCGGAGGCAGCCTTCCGATTTGGGCGATCGTCCTTGTCGAATTCGCCTTCGCTTATACCCTCGAAATGTTCCTCGGTTCGCCCCTTTCGTTTAAGCTTACGACTCGCCTCTTCGATCCGAGAACAACGCACCCCGTCCTTTTCGAAACGTCGATCATTTGTTCCACCGTCGCGATCATGTGTCCTTCAATGAGCCTCATCGCCGCCGTGATCTATTATCCTTACGGCGCGCCGCACGGGTTCCGCTTCTTTACCCTACTCGCGAATTGGCTCAAACTCGTTTGTTATAATTTTCCCTTTGCTTTCTTTACGCAACTTTTCTTCATTCAACCTTTCGTCCGCACTGTTTTTAAATTGCTTTTCGGCCGCTCGAACAAAAAAAGGCTTGAAGGATCGTCGCAAAAGAACGAAATGGATCCGACCGCAAGCGCTGATTGACGATAGAAACCGATCGATCCGTCCTCGTTTTTTTAAGAAACGAAAACAGAAAAGCCGCCTTTTTCTTCCCGCGAAAACAAAGCGACATAAATTTTTCGCGAAACGCTTGCACTCTCGCTCCATCCTTGCTATAATGAGAATGCCTTGGGGGTGTAGCTCAACTGGTAGAGCGCTTGAATGGCATTCAAGAGGTAAGGGGTTCGACCCCCCTCATCTCCACCAAAATAACCGCGGAAAAGCTCCGCGGTTTTTTGTTGTCGCTCGGGAGGTCGAACCTCGAGGGGTGTCGACCGCTCGAAGCATAGC
>DGWX01000072.1 GCA_002395405.1 Christensenella sp. UBA4247 | reverse complement strand
GTGGTTGACCGTCACGGTCGCCGAGTTGCCGTAGATGTCCGAAACGACGACCCTGTAGATGCCCGCCTCTCTGAACGTTCTCGTTTCGAGATACTCGTTAGTCAAAAGCTCTTCGTTGAGATACACTTCGTATGAATAGATTTCGCTCTCTTCACGGCTGAAAACTCGCACGACGACCGCGGTTTGGGATTCGTTCTCCGACGCCGAGACCTGCAAAGAAGAGGTGGAGAGCAAGAGCGTGTACGTCACGACGTTGCCCGCTCTGTCACCCACTTGCACGTAGTAGTTGCCGGACGCAAAACCGTATCCGATGACTTCGTCTTTGTAGAGCACTTCTCTCAACGCTTTTGAGGGATACGTGTAAATCGCGACATAGGCAAGTTCGTCAATCTCGTTTGTGAGACCCGTTAGGGAAGCGCTGACGCCGGAGAGGTTAAGCGCGGTCCCGTCAAGCACTTGCTCTTCGTCGTTTATCAAGAGTTCGAGCGTCGGCAAAGTCTTGTCAAAATAGATGGGGAACTCACTGACGCCAAAGGAGCCGTATTCGCGGAGCGTGTATACACCGCTCGCATAACCGTTAAGGACTTCCGACAAGCGCTGACCGCTCCGGGCGTTCAGTTTTGTCCAGGCAAGCGACTCGCCGTATTTTATGTACAATTCGGTGTATGCGTCAACCGACAGGACCAGATTTGTGGCAAGCGGATAGTCCGTGCCGTCCACGGTGACGTTATTCTTATAGAGATTCACGTCTCCCTCATAGGACGGGCTTTCAGCGTATGAGATGCCCGTCTTCGTGTGTTCCGCGCTCTCCGGCGACAAGTGCATTTGCTCAGAGGCAAGGTATGGCGCACCCGTCGCCTGTCCGATTTGTCCCTCTTGCACGAGGTAGACGGTTTCGCCCGCGGAGACGATACGGTTGACGATCTTGTCGATCGAGCCCTTCAAATTGACGGAAAGCGTACTGAGGTTTAATCCGCCGCTAACCGACCCGTTGCCATAATAGTAGTACGCCCAGCCGTACGCGTTCGACGCCGTCGTCCAGGTGGCGCGCTTGTACCTGATCCACAACTGCCCTTCTTGGGCTGTTGTCGTCTCGCCCGCCGCCTTCATATACGTCGTAGAGCCGGAACTGCTGTTCAAAAGGCTCGCCATATTCGCCGTGATTTGCACGAGGTACAAATCTTGATATTCCATAAATCTGACGTACTTCTTCGCCTCGATGCTCGATGAGAAGGTCGGCACGGAAGATCCGCCCTCGTATCGATTGAGAACGCTGTCGTAGGTCGCGCCGTACAAATGGTCTCGAACGTTTGAATCGCTTGCATCCATATAGTAATATCTCGCGTCCTCGATTTGGAAAACCTTGTTCGTAAGAACGAGATTTTCCTGTGTGCGACGTTTGTTGGTCGTATCGTTCGTCTTGGCGTCTGTGAGGTAGAAGCAAACAGGATTCGAAACGAGATTGACGATCGCGCCGCCCGTCTCTCCCGTGATCGTCGGAACGAGCTCATAAAAGCCCGCCTCCAAGTCGCCGATGACGACCGTGTACGGATCGGACGAAGCAGTGTAAACCGTCGTTCCGTTGACCGTGACGCTGAATGCGGTCTCGCCAGGCACGATTTGGCTCCTGTCGTCCTCTTGGACGGTGAGGGAAATGCCCTTGCCTTCCGACCTGTCCGCGTTTGTGATGTCGTATGCGTTGTAGAGGGTCGCAATATCCGTGATTTGCTTATAGCCCTGCTCGGACGGGAAAGCGCTGTCCACCTTGAAGACGCTTCTCTTGTCATAAACGACGCGAACGGCGTTCGTTTCGCTCTTGTTGTCCGCGCTGTCGACAGCGACGAAGTAAATGTTCGCGTCAAGTCGCACCTCTTCGCCGAGAATCCCGAGAATGAATTCGTCAAGAGGATCGGCAAGCGTATCGTCGATGTTCGAATTGTATTGATAGATTTCGTTTTCGGTCAAAACGTTCAGAAGGGTCGTGGTTCTCTCGCCGTTTTCAAGAAGGGTGCGAGTCGCAGTCCGCAAAGTACCGCTTTCGTCCGTCCAGTTGACGACGAAAGAGATATTGACGATTTTAGCGCCGACCGTTTTGCTGTTCACAAGTTCATAGGTCTTGGTTTTGAGTTCGTTTGACGGAGTGCCGAGCGAGAGAACGGGCGGATTTCCGTCGAGTTTGTACGGACCGAAGCACTTGTAGTCTTTGAGCCCGTACGGAGAAATCGCAAGCGCGTGCAAATAGTACGTCCCGCTCGCGATACCCGCGCTCTCATCCTGAACGAGGGTTACACCAAAGGATCCGGTGTCCTCTTCCGTCAAAACGTAGGCGTTTTTGTAGGCGCTGCCCGATTCCTTGTCCGTCTTTGTGTCGCTTGTGCTCCACTCATAGAAGATCGTTCCTTCCGCTTTTTCGTCGGCGTTTATGGACAACATGAGGTTGTAGATATTCTTTTCTGACGCAGAGCTTTCTTTGTCAACGGTAAGGCTCGGCTTGAAATAGTTTATCGAGCCGTTGAGCATCGTAAACGTTCTCGTTGCGTCCGTATATCTGAGCTTGTTGTTTTCAACGACCTTATACGAATTGAGGTTGTATGCGAGGTCTCCGATATCGTCTGTCGGCAGTTGATAGCGGATCGAGGTGATGTTTGTGTACGGTAACTCCGACGCGTCCACTTCATAGACGAGAGTGTCCGTATAATTGCCTTCGACGTAATTTGCATAAAACGGTTTTGCGAGGTTGTTGATTTTCAGAGTCAGCGGGCGCTTCTCGCCTGCCCCATTCGTTTTCGAAGCATAAACGGGTTCGCTGAAACGAATATAGAAGCGGAGCTTCCCGTCCTCTAAAAACCTCGAATCGTCAACGTACTCGCCAACGATCGTCGGAGCGGTGTCGTCGATCAGTTTCATGAAGAACCAAAGGTCTCTGAACTCTATGTCGACTTCCCTATTCTTGTTCCAGATAGCAAGACCGTTATCCAAAACGCCGTCGTAGGGATCGATCTTGAAAAAAACGGAATCCGTAAACGTTCTGTCGTTCGCGTACCAAGTATCGCCGTTTTGATACCAATAGACGCGTTTGTTGAAAGGCGACACCTTTCTACTGTTGACTTGAATATAATTGTCGTCTTCGTCGTTCGGATCTTGTCCGATGCTGATAAGATACATTGCGCGCCCGTTGAGCTTGTCCGCGTTATCGAACATTCCCAAAGCGCTTCTCTTCGGCTCGAAGCCCAAATAGAGATACAAACCGGGCGTATTTTTGTCCGCGCCGTCATACTTTGACATCATCTCTTTGTTGCCGGCGAGCGTATAGATATCCGTGGAGGAATGGAATTCGGAGTTATCGACGTATCGGATCAGATACGAACCGTATGCGGTTGCAAAACCTTGGTTGACAAAGGCGTTCAACCAGCGCGTTGTCGTGTCGTTGACAAAGGAAATGCCGCTCTGCCAGGATTTCCAGGTTTTTTTACCGTCCAAATTGCCTTTTCCGCCGTGAAACAACGACTGCATCAGCTCGTAGTCGTCAAGATATGCCACCTCTCGCGAACCGCCGATAGAGTCAACGACGATCCCCGTCGTCGCGCTCACTTCGCTTTCGTAGGTTAGATAGCACTTACAGCTGTTCTTTGTCTCATCGACCGCACCGTTTTGCACGCCGTCGATAACAAGGTCGAAATATCTCCCGTATGTCTCGCCGTTTGACGTAATGCGCAGTTTTTCTCTGTCCGTCGTGACGTTCAAGCACTTGATTGCGACCAAATAGGACGCTTTCCCGTCTTGGCCGATCGTAAGAGTCGCCGTGTTTGCAATACTCTTGTAATCGACGCTCGGGATCGCCGTTCCGCCCTCCGTATGGTAACTGACTTTAACAATGTCACCGGGCGTACCGACCGCGACGATCTCCGAATAGATCAAGCCCGTATTGCTTGAAGCATTTGCCGCAGACGAGGCGAAACAGACCGTGTTCGACGCGGAAGCGTATGTGGTTTTTACATTCATTGTCACAAACGCAAATGCAAAACACACGATGAGGACAAATGCAAAACAGAGGATTAAACGATTGAGAACTCTTCTATTTTTCATTTTTGATCACCTCATTACCGATGACGATTTCGCCCATCGCGACTTTTTTGCAGAACTTTAAGAAGGTGAGGTCGGGATCTTCCAGCTTTGCCTCTTCAAAAGCGCGCATGATGTCGTCTTGCGTGACGTCTTGTGCGCCGGATGTTCTCTCCGCACTCTCCCCTTCCTTGACCGGCTCCGAGGAGGCATCTTTTTCGGCGATAGTATGGTTGTCCTCCGCCGTCACCTCGGTTTCTTGCCGAATCGAATGCTTTTCGTTTTTCAAAGCAGAGCTTGGCTTGTTTTGCGTCTCAAGCAACGCTCTGTTCCTTATCCTTATATCGTAGAAAACTTCGTTTTCGTTGAAGAATCTGTTCGCGAGCTCCGAATTGTCCATTTGACCGATATGATAGAGATTCACTTTGAATTGCGGAGTGAAATAGGTCTTGAGCGGATAGTTGCCGAAGGTGACGATAATCGAGTGACCGATGTCGCCCGGATGATTGAGACGTTGGAGTTCCGACGGATAGATGAGCGGCCTCGTCTGCACGGACGTCGAGAAATTGGTCTCGCTATTCGCGCTGCCCGACTGCGAAGTCGTCGCAATGGTGATGTTTCCGCAAAGTTCGCTGTACTCTTTGCAGGTATTCATGTCGTTTGAGCCGATAAACATCTTTATGCCGCAATTGCCTTTGACGATGTCCGCGACCGTCTCGCCGTACACGTTGTTGAGTTGCGCGTAGGACTGAACGATCATAACGAACCAAATTTTACGGCTGCGTCCGACCGTGATAAACTTATCAAACTTCTCTATCTTCGGCATATTGCCGAATTCGTCCATGATGAAATACACGTTTCTCGGCAGGCTGAGTTCTTTCGTCGCGGAGGCGACCTTGATGAGCGTCTTATAAATGTTCAATATAAACACCGCCGCGAGTTTGTGTCTCGTGTCCTTTTCGTCGGGGATCTTGAAGAAAAGAACGGTCTTGTGGTCGGCAAGCGATTCCGCCGTAAAGTCGGAAGAACTCGTGAGCGCGCAAATGCCCGCGTCGTTGAAGAGCATGAGTTTGTCATACACGATAGACATATAACTCGCGCGCGTCGTCGGTGCCGCGTCGCACACTTGCTTCGAGAGCGAATACGCTTTGCTCAAAGGGCTCCTGCCCTTGAAGTACAATCTCAAATCCTCGTAGTCCTTATTGGAGTTTTGCAGGATCTTCGTGACATTGAAGAAGTTGAACTTCTCCTTTGTCATGCCGTTTGCCTCGTCGTCCGAGTCTTCGAGCATAGCGAGAAGCACCGCGAGCGTTATGGATCTTGCGCCCTTTTCCCAAAGCGGGTCTTTGTCGTTTTCGATAGGAATGAGGACGGACACGAGGTCATTGAGATCCTCATACACTTGATCGTAGAGTTTTTTTCTGTATATTTTTACGCTCTCGATGAGCCTTTGATAATTCACGTACGCCTTGCCGTCAAACTCGTACCACTCGTCGACCTTGTTAAAGTCGTCCTTGTCTCCGTCGAGCTCGAGCCCGGAAACATAGGCGTTGTCCATACGTTTGAAGGCCTTTGTGTGCGCGGTACGGTACTCTTCGTATGCGTCCCAAATCGCGTCGAGCGGATTCCAGCGGTAAGAAGAATACGTATCGCGCAGATCGACGACCTTGACGTCATAGCCCTTCTCTTGCAAGAATTTAGAGTGCATGGCAAAGAGTTCGCCCTTCGGGTCGGTTATGACCATAGAACTGCCCGCGTTCGTTGCGGCGAGGAGTTGGATCATCGGCGAGACGAACGTCGTCGTCTTACCGCTACCCGTAGACCCGATGACGATCGCATGGCAAGGAGAATTGAACGCGACTTCCATATCTTTGCCCTTGGAGTCGAGACGGGCAAGCACGGGGATCCCGTCCTTGTCGACGTTTTTGAGCGCGCTGTATTCGTAAACTTTGAAAATCTTTCTCTTTTCCTCTTCCGTCATCCAGCGTGAGTTTTCGAGGTTGGTATCTTTGACCTGTTTGAGTTTTCCGCTCGCGCCGATGCTCGATCTTGCAAACACTTGAATAAAGTTTTTGTTGATAAACAGCACGTACACCAAGAACAATGCGCCAAACGTGCCGATGAGGATCATATAATACTGCCAGGAGATCATGATTCGGTCGAGAGAGCCGTACCAATCGACGACCGCAAACTCAAACTTGCAGTCGATCAGAGTGTACAGTACATAACCGAACACTTCGGATACGAGAAGTATCGCCGACACGACAAACAGGATCTCTTGCAATTTGCCGGAAGCGAATTTGTGCGAAAGGATTACGCAACCGAACAGCATAAACGTCACGAACAGGAAGATTTCCCATCTGAGATAAGCAAGAATTGTGAAATTGCCTGCCGCGTTAAAGAACATCCCCATCACCGCAACGACGGGAATGGTGACGATGTTGCTCAAAACAAACGCACTGAGAATTACAATAAGAAGAACGTGTTGTTTTTTCATCGCTTATCCCTCCGTTATCGTGAGTTTTGCGCGCATTTCATCCACTTCAAGCGTTGCGGTCGGATCGTTCGCTACAATATGTGCGACGACCCTGTAAGTTCCGACTTCCGAAACGCCTGTCGTGCTGACCACTTGATTGTTGCTGTCAAGATATTCATACGTGACGGTGACGTCATCCCTGTCCCAAATTCTGTTTGGCACCTCTTCATACTCGTTTGTGTGAATCTCGCCGTCGTACGTTACGGTTTTGTCTTTCATATATATAAAATTGCTGATTTTTTTCAAATTTCCTTTTGTGATTTGCTCATACGTGAAGTACCCGCTCTCGCGTCCAACGTCGGCACTCGCCCTGAAATCTTCGTCATCCGTGATATAGTCGAACTCCACAATGTAATGATAGGCCTGGCCGTTGTCGTTGGTGAATCCTTCGCTCATAGGGCCAAACATAACCTCGTGCCAATCATTGCTGTCATTTATATAGATTCGCTTCACTACAAAGAAGGTGCTTGGCAACTTAAAGTTAATACTTTTTGTTTCCGGGTTATACCAAAAATCAGTAGGTTCAACGTCACGTTTCAACACTTGACGTTTAATATCATACGTTAAGTGGGTGATTGTGAGCGTTGCGCGCATCTCGTCGACGTCCAAAGTGTCGCCGGAATTTTTAGGTGTAAAGTGAGCAATGACCGTATACTCCCCTGCATATTTAACTTTATAGTTGCTGATGAACTCGTTGCCCTTATAGTATTCGTACGTCACGTTGACGCCTGAAGGCACCGCTTTTGCTTCTATTCCCCATGAATTTGTGTCAAAAGAGAGCTCTCTGTCTTCAAATATGACGACACCTTCAAGCGCAATATTGTATATGCGGATCGTGGCGGACAAATCTTCTTGCGGATTGACGTTGTCTTCGTCGATTGTGAAATGCGCTTCCACGGTGTAAACGCCGGGGCCATCGCAATAATCAACTTGTACGCCGCCTTTTGTTGTGACGATTTCATACTTTGCTCCATACGGGATGAAATATCCGTCCTCAAGACCCGGATAATACGGTTCGCCGTCATCCTTCCACTTTTTGTCCGAAAGCGTAGCGTTCACAGTGGCTTTGTTGATCGTGAGAGTCGCTTCCATATCGTCGATTGCCACATAATTTACAAGGTCCACGATAAAATGTACGACGACGGTATATTCGCCTGCGCTTACGACGCCTTCCGCGCTGACTGTCGCACCGTTTTGCTTGTATTCATATCTGACTTCCACGCCTGCGGGCACGTCTTGCGGCGCCATGGTTTTTTGCGTTCCGTCATAAGTCTCGACTTTGTCTTCAAACGTCACGCCGGACATATCGTATTCATATTTGTCTATCGTGAGAGTCGCGCTGAATTCATAGAGCACGCGCTCCGACCCGTCGCGAAGAACGAACGCCTTGACAAGGTATTCTCCCGCGTTTATCGCCTCTTCGACCTTGGTGCCTGCCGAGTATATCTCATACTGAGCATGCGTGCCTTGAGCGACGTTTTGCGCTTCGATGATCTTTGCCGTGCCGTCATAAGTCACGACTTTGTCTTCCATCAAAATTTCGTCGTACGTATACGTTCCCGACGCCATTGGCAAAGAGATGCTTTTTGCGAGGTTTTCGTCAATATATGCAAACTCGATCGTATAGCGGTACGTCGTTCCCGGCACGAGTGCGTCGCTCGGGTCGCCCCAAACGGTTCTCCTGTCGTCCTCGCCGTCAAGATAGAAGGCAAACGAAGTGATGCGATAGACGTCCGTATCGAGTCCGGCGACGCTCATCGCGTACGCCTCTTTGTCATAGACAAGGTCGGCCGCGGACACAGTGTGTCCGTCGACTGTAAGACTGCCGTGAACGGGATTGATGATGAGGTATGCCATGAGTTCTTGCACGTCAACCGTCTCGTTCGGATTTTCCGCGTTGAAATGCGCCACCACTTCATACTCGCCCGCATACGTTTGGTCATTGTTCTCGTACGTGACAAAAACGCCTGTCGGCAATTCGCCGGATATGCTGACCGAATGCACTTGGCTGTCAAAGTCAGCCGTCTTGTCATCAAACAAAACGTCGTCGCCGAGTGCTATCACTCGCTTGTTCACGACGAGTTTTGCCTGCATATCGGGGATAGCGTTGTAGTTTTTGGAATTGCTCGCGTAGCGCGCGACCATCCTATATTCGCCCGCGTACGCGTTGGAAGAGACGGGATTTCCGTCCGCGTCATAGCACGCAAAAGTGACCGTCACACCCGCGGGAAGCACGGAAGACGCGTCCAAAGACGGAACGAAGTTTTGTCCGTCGTAGGTCTTCTCTTTATCGGTGAAGGAAACCGCCGACATATCATAATCGGCTTTTTTGATCGTCAAGGTCGCTTGTTTGGGAGCGATGATATTGAAGTTCGAATTACTGCTTTCAAAACGCGCGACGACGCGATAAGTACCCGCGTTGACCGCATTTGAGATCAGTATATTTTCCGCGTATACGCTATAAGTCACGTTGACGTTTTCGGGAACGTTTTGCGCCTCTATTTGCTTCACCGTTCCGTCGTAGACGAACGTTTTGCTCTCAAACGTGAGCGCAGTCGTATCGTAATCGGCTTTTTCGATGACCAGTTGAGCCGAGAGGGTTTTTGAAACGTATCCCTCCTTTGAGATCACTCCGACGACGTCGTAAGTGCCGGCGCTTGTGAACGTGTTGCCGTAAATGTACTCTATCGTCGCGCCTTCCGGCAAATCGTGATTGAGCGTGACTTTGTGCGGCTGTCCGTCATAAACGCAGGTGTACCCTTCAAGCGCGTATATGTCATCAAACTCGTGACGCGAAACGTTGATCTTCATCGTCGTCACATAGGTGCCGCCATACACGACTTTGACTTCTTGCTCTCCCATTTTGAAAAACTTCAGCCTCTCGGACTCGGGGATCATATCTTCCGTCAAATCGACTTCCTTTGTGTCACCGTCCGCATATACGACGACGACCTTCTTGCCGTCATAAGAAAAATCGCCTATCGCAATTTCAATCACGCTGTCGTCCTTCATGCGAATACCGTTTATGATGACCACGCGACTGCAGCTGTAAAGCAAGAGAATCCCACAGAGTGCGATAATCAAAAGCAGACAGATTTTTGCGGTTTTACTCTTCATACGTTCGTCCATTTTCTATTCCGTTATTCGAGTCTGTCGGAATAGAAAAACAGTAATATCAAACTAATACTACCATTTCAAGTGCCACAAAAGTGCCACAAATGGGCGATTTGGAAAAATATTTACTTTTTAATGCTTAAATTCATCATCAAAGAGCGCCCACGGATACTGCGTCATATACTCTCCGCGGTACATCCTTATGGCGTCGGGGTTTCCGCGCTTATACTCGTAGGCGTCGCAGTCAATTTTGTCGATATCCACATAGCATTCGTTGTAACGTTTGACAAAAACGTCGCTCGCGTGCACGCCGGCTAGCGTCGATTGGATGTCTGCAATGAGGTTTCTGAGATACGACTTGTGATCCTCTTCCCATAGGACGGCGTTGAGTTCGTTGATGTTTATTGCCGCCCCTTCCCTGTCCACAAGATAAGCAAAAAGCTCCTTGGATTTACTCCTCTGAAATTTGAGCGGAACACCGCTCGCAAACACCTCGAAATTGCCAAAACATTTGCACTCGATTTTGTGCGTATGTTCGAGCGAAACTTGGTATCTGAGACCGTTTATTTCTTCTCTTATCTTCTTTTCGTTGACGGGTTTTGTAATATATCCGGAGGCGTGGAGCCGGTATGCTTCAAGCGCATAATTGTCGTATGCCGTGACAAAAATCACGTTTACGAGCGGATTGACTTTCTTGAGCTTTTTTGCAAGCTGTATGCCGCTAACTTGCGGCATTTCTATGTCGAGAAAAGCGATGTCGAACTTCTTGTTTACATTCTCTTCATACGCAAGCACCGGGTTCGTATAAGAGAAAAACTCACTGTCCTCCGGCAGCGCCTTCTTGGCTGCGCTTTCTATACGAATGAGTTGTAGTTCTTCATCGTCGACAAGAAGTACTTTCATAAATCCTCACTTGGCAAATGTGACGACAACCTTTGTGCCCTCGCCTACTTTGCTGTCAATGCTGATTTTGCCGTGACACATCGTATCGATTCTGTATTTGATATTATTGAGCCCGATGTGCTTATTTTCTTCAAAATTGACGTCGTCTATATTGAATCCCACACCGTTGTCAACGATCTCGACTACATAATCGCTGTCTGTCTCATACGTCTTTATGGACAAGATCCCGCCCTCGAGTTTTTTCAAAATGCCGTGCTTGATCGCGTTTTCAACGATCGGCTGAATGCATAGAGGCGGTACGGGAAAATCCTCCGTTTGTATGTCATACACGACGTTTATTCTGTCGTTAAAACGCAGCTTTTCAAGGGACACGTACGTTCTTATGTGTTTCATTTCGTCCTTGAAGTTTATGAGGCGCGTTTCCGTGAGCGAAGACAGATTGTGACGGAGATACTCCGTAAACTCGTCGAGCGCCTCCTGCGCTTTATCGGGATCGATCGTGATAAGCGTGGATATTGAAGACAACGCATTATAAATAAAATGCGGCTGTATCTGAGAAAGCATTATTTTTATCTGCGCTTCCTTGTTCTTTTCTTCTTCCTTTGAAAGCGCGATAGTCTTTTGCAAGTTTAAGAAAAGGAACAGTATTTCAACCGCAAATATGATCGACGCATAGGCGATCGCATAGCCCTTAAACGCGTTTTGCAATACGATAGCCACGGAAGGAAGCAGGCAGTATATCGCAAACGCGATCTTCTCTCTTACAACCAGTTTTTTATTGAATGCCGTCACAAAGAAAACCGTCGCAAATATGACGATTTGATATCCCTGCGAAACGATCATATATTTGCTTCTACGATACTCGCCGTTTTCCGCGCTGAAAAAGATGCCCGTGAAGCTATTTACGATATCCAGCACGAGAAAAATCACAAAAAGCGAGATGTTGACAGCGGCTATTACGTTGATCGTCTTCGTCTCCAAATCCACGTAGGACAGCATATATTTGAGGAGTAGCAGCACCTCTATGTTGTTCATAATATAGAAGATGGTATAAAACGTTATCACGTATGCGTCGGACGTGTAATAATGTTTGACAATCGAAAACGCAAGGTACGTCGAAAAGTGAACGATCGTAAACAGCAAAAAGACAAGGAGATCTCTCTCATCCTTGCGCTTCTGTTTTTTGATGATTATATTGACCGCGTGTATCGTAAAAATCAAAACGCCAATGATACACACCGTCACATTAAAAATCACGTTGCTAGTCATCTTCAACCGCCTTTAATGCTACTGTAATTATAGGTATTCCATTAAAAGAAGTCAATAGCAAAAGCCGTCATGCCTCACTTTGCTACATACGAAATAGGACATGAACTCGCAAAGTAACGCGGTCAAATCTCTTTTACTCTTAACCGTTTTGTCCTGCGAAGGCATCTCGAAAGCGGACTGAACGTAATACTTTTGGCTGCCCTTGATCGCGATAAAGTCCGCTTCCGATTTTTTCAGCTCAGACTTTCCTTCCTTGTTTCGCTCGCGCACTTCTCCATTGACAGGAGTACGTGTGCTTGTTAGGACAAGCGGCGCCTCGCCAGTCGCCGCTGCCCTCACCCCGCCCGCGGCGCAGCCGCAGACGGGGAACTCGAAAGCGGAGAAGGAAATAATCGGTGGTGCGTTGCCTTCCCACCCCTTTGCTTCGTTTCTCGAAAGAAACGGGGACGGAAGAAGTACGATACAGAAGCCGGATCGCAGCATTATTCAAGAAGTAGAATATTGTATAAGTTTATTATAAAAAAAAGGAGCGCAAGCTCCTTTTTTTTCATCTCTAATTGTTATTTTGCTCGGAAAACAAGGACTTTTTTCGCTTCGTCAAGCGGAGCTTCGAGAAACGGATTGGACTTCAAAAGTCGGCTCGGCAGAACGCCCATCGCTTTTGCGATTTTCCATAAGTCTTCCCCTTTTTCCGCAAAATACACGCTGATCCCGCTTTCGTTTTCCTCGCGCGATTCCCCTTCGGTCACGTCTTGCAGAAAGGAGAAAGAAGCGTCTTGATAGAGTAAAACGGAAAGCGCGACGTCCGCCGTCAGAACCACCCCGCCGGAAGAAAGAGTCGCGGAGACGGAGGAGATCGAAACGCTCCCTTCCGCTTCGTCCGTTTCCGACGCGCAGGAGAAGGGAAGATCAAAGGCGAAAGGAAGCTCCGCCGAAGAGGAAAAATAGCTTCCCTCGCTTTCGTACACCGCGGCAAAAGACGCCACGCCTTCCGCCCTGACCGACCCGTTCTCCGCTTTCAGATCCGCAAGCGCGATCCCGGTCGGACGAACGGAAACGATCCTTTCCGCCGCGTTTTCGAGATCGATCCCGCCGCCGAGCGACATTTTGAAGAAATTTTGTTCCTTAAACAAACGCGATTCGACTTTTTTGAAGGTTTCTTTCGTTTGTTTTTCTTCCGAAAAAACGTCCGTTAGGAAAGAGACGTTCTCTCCTTGGTATAAAAGGGTTATGAGAGATAAGGCGATCTCGATCTCGATCTCCGCGTTTTCCTCGTCGCCCGAAAGAACGATCCTCGCGTTTTTTACGGAGAGAAAGAAACTCGCATTCCCGCCCGCCGTTTCTTCTTCCTTCGTAAAGGGGAAGGAAAAATTTCTTTCGGCGGTCGTTCCGTCTTCGCGAAGATACACGACGTGCGCTTTCGCTTCTCCGCTTACGGTCGCTTTATCCGCGCCGAAAGATCGATCCGTCAACGCCGCCGTTACGTCAAAGAGTAGGATCTTTTTTATGTTTCCGCCCGCGTCCTCTTCTTTTGCAAGTTCGATTATGCTTTCTTTTTTATCAAGCAAAGATTGCGTTTCGGCGCTTCCTTCTCTTACTTCCGCTCCCGAAACGGAAGCAACCGCTTTTTCCTCCTTTTCTCCGAACGTTCGGAGAGAAACGCCGACCACTGCGCCGAGCGTAACCGTTTGCCCGCTTACCGAACTCGTCGCTTCGGAGATAGCAAGCTCCGCATTCCACTTTTCGTCCGCTCGGATATTCTCTCCTTGCAGCGTAAAGTCAAAATCCTTAAAATAATCCAGCCCGCAGATCTTCTCCTGTTCGTCGAGATAGAGAAGGCGATAGTTGACCTTGCCGCTTATTCTCGCTTCTCCCGGCAACAGTTCCACACCCGAGATCTTGGCCTCCGCTTCCACCGAAAGCGCGCGGGCGATCCCGCCTCTTTCCGCCGTATCCACTTCCGTTTCAACGGCAAAACGATCCTCGTAAAGCTCGGCGTAGCCGAATCGCAATTCTTTGTATTGAATCTCCATAATACCCCTCCCGAAGTTTTATGTTAGAATGTACGCGCTCTCTTTGAAAAATATGACAAGCCCGTCTTTCTCGTTTCGGATTTATATTGACTTAAACGGGGATATAAATTATAATAAAAGAAATCTAATTATAAGTGATGCCTATTATGCGAAAACCGAAATTGATACTTGCGATTTTGATTCTGACTCTCGCCGTTACGGCGTGTCTTTTTTCTTGCAAAGAAACAATAAAACCTTCGTTTTCTCTATCTTTTAACGGAGCGACCCTTTCTTGGGAAGAGGTTCGCGGCGCGTCCTATTACACCGTAAACTGCTTTTTCCCCGACGGAAGCGGCTATTCGGTTTCCACGAAAAAGACGGACTACGCCTGCCCCCAAAGCGAAAGCGGGGATTACGTGTACTCGGTTTCGGCGAAAGGAAAAAACGGCAAAACCGTGGCACTTTCCGAAAACAAACTATATCACCTCGGCAAAGGAAGCCACCTCGATCCGATCCTGATCTCGGGAGCTGATGAGCTTGCGTCAGTATTTACGGGGACGTACGATCTTACTTTCGGCAATTCTAAAGTTTCCGCGCCCCTTTATTATCGCTTGACGGCGGACGTGGATCTCGCGGGCTTGGATTGGACTCCGATCGGAACTTCGACCTACCCCTTTGCCGGCGTGTTCGACGGAAACGGTCATTCGATCAAAAACCTTACTTTAACGAAATGCAATACGGACGCGAAAGTCGGACTTTTCGGTTCGGTCAAAACCGCCGTCATTAAAAATCTTACGATCGAAGGCGCAAACCTTTCGTTTGACAAAAACTCAGGCGTAAAAGGCAACTCGATCAACCTCGGTTTTCTTTGCGGATACGCTCTTTCTTCCGTCATCGATAACTGCCGCGTAACAGGAAACATAAACGTATTAAAAGGCATCGTTACGACGGGTTCTGTCAATATGTACGTCGGCGGGATCGTCGGGCAAATGGCGTCCGGCAAATTCTTTAACAACAGTTTCAGCGGCAGCGTTTTCGCGCAGTATTCCGCCGTTTTCGCCGGCGGATTGATCGGATACGCAACCAACGCTTCTCCTCGATTCGTTATGACGAACTGCTTGTCCGAAGCGACCGTAGCCGGCGTGGCGACGGGATATAACGTTACGACGCAAGCCAGCACGGCGATCGCGCGCGTAGGCGTTATCGCGGGATCGATCGCGGGATCGGAAAGGATTGCAAGCTGCCTTGCGATCGGATCTTCTTCCGCCGAAACGACGCGGGACGGAACGGCGGAATCCTCCGTTTCTTCGGGCGTTTTCGGAAATACGGCGGGTTCTTCGGGCGTAAACAGCGTCCCCATTCATAACTTGTTTTACAGCGCGGATACCTTGTCGCGCGTGTCGGGAACGCGCTCTTCGATCGGAAGCGCGTATTCCGCTTACGGGCTGACGGACGACGAACTGAAAAACAAGGATAGTTATTTCGTCTCCTCTTCCTACGCCTTGTCTTTCGGCGACGTTTGGGAGATCGAAGACGGGTATCCCTTCTTAAAAGGGATCGCGGCGAGCGCCGACCCTCTGCCGCAAACGATCTCGATCACGGGCAAAACGGGCGAAAAAACCGATTACGACTATACTTTATCTCTCGAACAAACCTTTAATCCCTCCTATTTCGCGCTTTCCGTTCAAGGGAAGACTGCGTATTATTTCGGCTATCATTTGAACACGATCCTAAACGCCGTCGGAGCGTCTTTGACGAACGCGGAGAACGTTACGATCGAGATCGGAGAAAGGGAGATACGAACCTTTACCGTTCAGCAAGCTTCTTTCTCTTCCACCTATCTTACTTACGGATATTTCCCCTCTTACGAAAGGAAAGCGGAGCTTCTTCCTTCTTACGAGATCATAGACGCCGGTTCTCTGACGGTATATGACGATCTCTCGGAAGGCGAAATCAAAATCACGATCACCTACGACGAAACCGCCGTAAACGAAGCGGAAGAATAAACGAAAGGAGAAAAAAGCGATGAGTTTTGCGGACGAAATCTTTATCCGAAACGCGAAAGAAATTTTAGAAAGCGGCGTCAGCGACGAAAATATGGAAGTTCGCCCCCGCTGGGATGACGGAACGCCGGCGCATACGATCAAAAAGTTTTGCGTCGTAAATCGTTACGACCTCTCGAAGGAATTTCCGATCACCACGCTGCGCTACACGAACTTCAAAGCCGCGCTGGACGAGATATTATGGATTTGGAGCAAAAAAAGCAACAACGTTCACGACCTTTCTTCTCATATTTGGGACGCTTGGGCGGACGAAACCGGATCGATCGGAAAAGCGTACGGCTATCAGCTCGGCGTAAAACACAAGTATAAAGAAGGAGAATTCGATCAAGTCGATCGAATTTTGTACGACCTCAAACACAATCCGGCTTCTCGCCGCATTATGAGCAATATTTACGTACACGCCGACCTTTCGGAAATGCACCTTTATCCCTGCGCCTATTCCGTTACTTTTAACGTTTCGAACGGCAAATTGAACGCGATCTTGAACCAACGTTCGCAAGACTTTCTGACGGCGAACAATTGGAACGTCGTTCAGTACGCTTTGCTCGTTCATATGTTCGCGCAAGTCAGCGGGCTGGAAGCGGGCGAATTTGTCCACGTGATCGCGGACGCTCACATTTACGACCGCCACGTCGATATGGTAAAAGAAGTCATCGCGAAGACGCCCTTTCCCGCTCCTCGCCTGATCATGGACAAATCCATTACGAACTTTTACGATTTTACGGTGGACAGTTTTTCCCTTGAAAATTACGAGTATCATAAGCTCGGCAAAAAGATCCCGGTGGCAGTATGATCGCGATCGCGGCGGTAAACGAAAAAGGATATATCGGAAAAGGCGGCGATCTTTTGTACTCCATCAAAGAAGATATGCGCTATTTCGCCTCCGTAACGCGCGAAAAAACTCTGATCATGGGCAGAAAAACCCTGCTTTCTCTCCCCGGCGGCAAAGGGCTGAAAGGGAGAAAGAATATCGTTCTGTCCCGCAGTATGAAAAAAGAAGAAGCGGAAGAGCGCGGCGTATATCTTGCGAAAGACGTAGGCGAGGTCCTATCTCTTCTTACCTTTCTCGGCGTTTCGGAAGAAGAAGCGTTTGTAATCGGAGGGGGCGAAGTCTATTCCCTTTTGATGCCGTACTGCAAAACTTTACTTTTGACCCGCGTTCACTCTTTCGAAGAAGGAGACGTTTCTTTCCCCGAGATCCCCGCCGATTTCTCCTTGATCAAGGGAGAAGAAAAAAGCGAAAACGGCGTTTCTTTCCGTTTTGACAAATATGTCAGATAGCGTAATCGAAAAAGGCTACGCAAAGCTCAATCTTTCCTTAAACATCATCGGCAAACGAGGCGAAAAACACGAGCTTCGAATGCTCGATCAGACGATCGATCTTTACGACGTCGTAGCGTTGACTCGGCGCGCGGACGATCTTCTTACGTCCGATTTCAAAGAAGATAATTCCCTCGTAGTCTTATCCGCCTTGCAAAAACGTTTTTCTTTCGGCGGAGCGGATATCAGGATCGAAAAAAAGATCCCCGTCGGCGGAGGTCTCGGCGGCAGCTCTGCGGACGCGGCGGCTACCGCGCTTGCCGCGGCTAAGCTCTTTTCTCTCCCCCTCGATGAGGTAAAAAAAGAGGTTGCGCCCCTCTTCGGCGATATCGCTTTCCAAATGGAAAAAGGAACGGCGCTTGCCGAAGGATTCGGCGAAATAGTTACGCCGCTCCCTTCCCTCCCGCCTTATTACGTGTTACTGTGTTTCCCGAGCGAAGGCGTTCTGACGAAGGACGCGTTCGCGCTGTCCGACCGCTTCCCGAAAAGCTCGTCCGATCTTACCGCCCTTTACGAAGCGCTCTCCCGCGGCGAAAGGGCGCAAGAGTATTACGCAAACGCGCTTTTGCCCGCTTCTTGTTCCTTAAACGGCGAGATCTCCTTTTTTCTCAAGCTCCTTTCGGACGAAAGATCCCTCTTAAACGGAATGACGGGGAGCGGAAGCACTTTGTTCGCCTTATACAAAACGGAGAAAGAAGCAAAGGAAAAAGCCGCGAAAATGCCGTGCAAAACCGCCGTTACCCGTTTTTCCCGAGGAATTTGACCGAAAGAAAGTAAAATCGCTTTCTTTTCCCGCCTTATTTCTTTATAATAAAGTAAGAATAACCGTATTTGGGAGTGTTATATGCAAAAGCAAGAACAATTCGTAAAAGAAATAACCGATATGAACGTGGACTTTGCGCGCTGGTATACCGACGTGATTCTGAAAACGGAACTCGTGGATTACGGCCCCGTAAAAGGTACGATGATCATTCGCCCTTACGCTTACGCGATTTGGGAAAATATTCAAAACGAACTCAACGTCCGTTTCAAGAAAACCGGGCATAAAAACGCTTATTTCCCGATGTTTATCCCGTATAGCTACCTCGTAAAAGAAGCGGAGCACGTGGAAGGTTTCGCGCCCGAGGTTTGCCTCGTTACGCACGTAGGAAACGAAGAGCTTCCCGAAAAGCTCGTCGTCCGCCCGACGTCCGAAACCATCATTTGCGACAGCTATTCCAAATGGGTCAAAAGCTGGCGCGATCTCCCGATCTTGATCAACCAATGGGCAAACGTCGTCAGGTGGGAAAAAACGACCCGTCCCTTCCTCAGAACGTCCGAATTTTTGTGGCAGGAAGGACACACCGTACACGAGACGGCGGAAGAAGCACAGGAAGAAACGCTGAAAATGCTCGAAGTATATCGCGAATTCGCGGAGAACGTCCTCGCGATCCCCGTCCTCGTAGGCAGAAAGTCCGAGAAGGAAAAGTTCGCGGGCGCGCAAGCGACCTACGGCATGGAAGCGATGATGCTGGACGGCAAGAGCCTGCAAGCCGGCACGAGCCACTATTTCGGCGACAATTTCAGCCGCCCCTTTAACATCAAATTCTCTTCCAGGGAAGGCGATTTGAAATACGTCTATCAGACGAGCTGGGGAACTTCCACCCGTATGATCGGCGCGCTTATTATGGCGCACGGCGACAACCGCGGCCTTGCTCTTCCCCCGAAAGTAGCGCCCGTTCAGGCGATCATCATTCCCATCGCGGCGCATAAAGGCGGCGTAAGCGAGAAAGCGCAAGAGATCTTCTCCTCGCTCGATGAAGCGGGCGTTCGCGTTGAGATCGATAAAAGAGATCAAAGCACGGGTTGGAAGTTCAACGAATGGGAGATGAAAGGCGTTCCCGTTCGCATCGAAGTCGGCCCGCGCGACCTTGAAAACGGCGTCGTGACCGTGTTCCGCCGCGACGAGCTGACCAAAACCCAAATCAAGATCGAAGACCTCGCGACCGAGATCCCCTCTCTTCTTTCCGAGATTCAAAAGAATATGCTGGAAAAAGCGCGCAAGTTCCGCGACGCGCATATCCTGATCACGAAGAATATGGACGAGCTTACCGCCGCGGTCAACTCGGGCAATTTCGCGAAAGCAATGTGGTGCGGCGAAAGAGCCTGCGAAGATAAAGTCAAAGAAATGACTTCCGCTTCCACCCGCGTGATGCCCTTTGACCAAACCCCCGTGGGCACCAAGTGTGTCTGCTGTGGCAAGAACCTCTTGAAAGAGGACGGCACCACCGAAGGCAAAGTCATCTATTTTGCAAAAGCATATTAAAAACGAGGCGAATCGATCTTTGGATCCGTAGCGAACGGAGCGTTCGTTCTCCACGTTGATTCCGCTCTCTTAAAAACAGATTCCGACGATTCGGTTGCGATAAAAACTCGGGCGAATATTCTCGCCCGAGTTTTTGGATCTTATTCATCGCAAGAAAAAACGACCTATATAAATCTATATCTTATAATGGATTTTCAGCTCGTCTTCGTCTGCGTAATACGTTGCGAGCGCAATGTTTTTAATATCGACCTTATCGTCGTCCTTCCGAATTCGTTCGTAAAGCCATGCTTCGTCCTTCCCGATCTGCTCCAACGCTTGCGAAATGATCCGTCCGTCTTCTATAACGTCCTTGCTGAGAGAGGGTTCGGGCGGCGTTATGCCGAGTTCCGTGCTTTTCGCGACCACCGCTCCCGCCGAAGGCAAAACGGAAATATCTCCGCTCGTTTCAAAGATACAATACGCAACCGACCGTAGGTCGAAAAAACCTTTCGCGCGACACATCGCCAAAAGATCGTTTATATCGAGTTTGCTGCGAGATAAATTTTTATAGCGGATCTCCCCGTTCTCGATCAAGATGATCGGGCGGCCGCGCACGAATTTTTTCATAAACGTCGCTTTTCTGGCGCAAAAAGTTAAGATCAGGTCAAGCAAAAGATAGATCGCCATCGCGATAAAGAAATGATAAAACGGGCGATCCGGATCGGTGGACATCTCCGCGGCGATCGACCCCAAAGAGATTCCGATCACATAATCCAAAAAAGAAAGTTGCGCGATCTGTTTCTTCCCCATGATTTTGGTTATGACGAAAAGAAACAAGAAACTCGATATTGAAAAAACGACGACTCTGACAACGGGATTCATAAAAAGAGTATATCCCCTGCGTTTCCTTCTTAATCGCGCCGAAAGGCCGCTTTTCGCTTTTTCTTTTCGCCCGCTCGCTTGACAGAAGCGCCTCTCTCGGGCATATAATAACGTAGCTTCTTTTTTAGGTGGATTTATGGAAACGATGCGTAAATACGAAAAGCCCATGACAAAAACGTTGCTTTCCTTTCTCGGAATAGACAGCGTTCAATCTTCCCCCGCGCCCGGCGCCCCCTTCGGGGAAGGGACGCGCAAAGTTTTAGACGCGTTTTTATCCCTTACCTCGTCTATCGGAATGAAAACCAAGGACCTCGAAGGATATTCAGCTTACGCTGAAATCGGAGAAGGCGAGCTTCTCGGGATCCCCCTCCACCTCGATACCGTTCCTTTCGGCGCCGATTGGTCGGCTTCTCCCCTCGGAGAAGTACGGGAAGAAGAGGGCGAAACGGTTATATACGGGAGAGGCGCGGAAGACGATAAAGGCCCCTTCGTTGCGGTTTTTTACGCTCTGAAAGCGCTTTTGGACGAAGGAAGAAAGCCGCGCCGCCGCATTCGAATCATCGCGGGAGTAAACGAGGAAAGCGGCTGGAAATGCATCGAGCGCTATTTGAAAACGGAAGAGATCCCCTCTCTTTCCTTTTCCCCCGACGCGGATTTCCCCGTGATCCACTGCGAGAAAGGCGTGTGCCACGCGCGCGTGACCTTCAAAAAGCCGAGCGAGATCGATTTCATTCGCGGAGGCGAACGGGTCAATATGGTTGCGGACAGAGCGGAGCTTAAAATGAAAACGATGTCGGACGGAACGCTGTCCAAATGTATGAAAGGTCTTGCGAAGATCAAGTTCCAAGAGGACGGATTCCTGCTTTCCGCAACGGGCGTTTCGGCGCACGGTTCCACGCCTGACAAGGGAGAAAACGCCATTTTGAAGCTCCTGTATGCCGCCAAAAGTTCAAATGAATTCATTGCGGATCTTTACGACGCTTTTTTCAAAACGGACGGCAGCGGGCTCGGCCTTCAAATGTCGGACGAGGAAAGCGGCGCTTTAACGATGAACCTCGGCTACGCCGAAACGACGGAAGACGAGATCTCCTTCGGGCTGGATATTCGCTATCCCGTTTCGAAAAAGGAAGAAGAGATCCTTTCCGCCGTCAAAAAGGCGCTCCCCGGCGCGTTCGTCTCCGTTACGGGGCGCCACGCTCCCCTTTTCGTTCCCAAGGATTCGGAACTCGTAAGAAGCCTGACGGACGCCTATAACGAAGTTACGAACGAAGGCGCTTCGCCCATCGCGATCGGCGGCGCGACCTATGCGCGCGCTTTTCCGAACGCCGTTGCGTTCGGCCCCGTCTTCCCGGGAGAGGAAAGCCACATCCATCAAAAGGACGAATGTATCAAACTTTCCAATTTCGTAAAATGTGCGGAGATCTATAAGAAGGCGCTCGAAAAACTCGCGTTTTAATCAGTTAGCGCACTAGTCCTCCGCTTTTTTCGATCCGTTTTCCAACCGTTCGCGTTCGGGATTAGACGCTCCTTTTATTTCGCTTACAGAGGCTCTCACCTCCGAGTTTCCTTTTTTTATCCTCATCCTTCTTTTTGCGGGCGCTTGCTTGCCCCGGCGGGCGGCGTATGCTATAATTTTCTCATGCAATTTATTACGACGCTGACGACCGTTGCCTTAATGCTCTGTTACGCGATCCCGGGATTCCTTTTCGTTAAAACGAAGGTGATCAAGCCGGAATCTATCAGCGCGTTCGCTCGCGTTCTCCTTTTCGTTTGCCAGCCCTGCTTGATTCTTTTCTCTTTCGATTCGGCGGACTTTACTTTGGAATTTTTCGGTCAACTCGGGATCTTTTTCGGACTTTGCACGGCGATGCAGATCTTCGTTATTTGTTCCCTGACTTTGATTTTGAAAAAGAAATTCAGCGACGTTCGAAATCGGATCTGCACCATTGCCTCTTCCCTTGCGAACGTAGGCTTTTTCGGGATCCCTTTGATCCAAGCGATCCTGCCCTCTCACCCTGAAGTCGTGGCGTTTTCCAGCGTGTTTTCCGTCAGTTTGAATCTTCTTTCCTGGACGCTCGCCGTCGGAGTTATCGCTTGGGATAAAAAGAAGATCAGCGTCCGCAATATGATCGTAAACCCGACTACGGTCGCGCTCCTCGTTACTCTTCCTTTGTTTTTTACGGGAACGAAGCTTCCCTCCGCCGTCGGTTCCGTTGTGGAACTGCTCGGCAGAATGACGACGCCGATGTGTATGCTGATCCTCGGAATGCGCCTTGCGACCGTTACGCCGCGCGACCTCTTTTGCAATCCGCGCATTTATCTTTCCACCGCGCTGAAAAACGTCGTATATCCGCTGCTCTCCTTCGCGGTCATTTTCTTTATTCCTCTTCCGTCTTACGTTAAGATCACCTTCTTCGTTCTCGGTTGTTGCCCGAGCGCAAGTATGGTCCTCAATATGTCCGAACTCATAAACGAAGGGCAAACGCACGCCGCGTGCAGCGTTTTGATCAGCACGCTCTCCTGCATTGCGACCGTTCCGCTTTTGTCCCTTATGATCCCCTTGCTTTCATGATTTTCCTTTCTACCGAACGTAAAAAAAAGCGGTCGCCCACTCGACCGCTTTTTATTTTATAAAACAAAGGATCATCCGACGGCTTTTATACAAAGATCAAAATCATCATAACGCCCGTCACGATCCCCGCGATAATGAGTTTTGCGCGTCGCGGAAGGAGCGATTGCTTCCCGACGAGGGCGAGCGCTCCGTAATAAACGGCGACCTCCGCAACCGAAAAAGCGTAGCTTTGCGCAAGCCCGAGCTCGCTGACTTTTATGCTGAGTTCCGCGATAAAGAGAGGAATAAAACGGAACGCGGCGAGCAAAGTACCGAAACCGGAATAAACGAGCGTTAAAAGAAGCGCCACGAGGGTCAAAACGTAGGACAGCGAAGCAAGCGGAACGACGACAAGGTTCAGAGCGATCCCCGCAAATGAGATCCTGCCGAAGAAAACGGCGGATACGGGCACGATCGAAACGCTCGTTGCGATCGAGAGCGCAAGCGGAGACGCAAGCCCCTTTTTCATTCCGTGCCGCAAAAAGATCTTTTCCAACGGATCCGTCAGCGACACGATACCGAAAACGGACAAAAAGCTCAAAATAAAACTTACGTCAAAGAGATAGAGGGGCCTAAAAAGAAGGATCAAGATCGCGGCGAGAGAAAGAGACGAAACGGCGTCGTAGCGAGCGCCGAGCGCGTTTGCCGCAAGCAAAACAAGCGTCATGATCGACGCGCGCAAGACGGAAGGCGTAAAGGAAGAAAGATAGGCGTAAAAGCCGAGGATCGGCAAAAGCACGGCGAAATTGACCCAGCCTTTGCATTTCAGTTTTTTCAGCAAAAAAAGGATCACGGAAGATAAAACGCCTACGTGCAGTCCGCTGACGGCGAACACGTGCGCCACACCGACGGAGCGCATCGCCTGCTTATCCGAATACAGCATTTCGGAAGAATCGCCGAAGAGCATCGCGTAAGCAAAAGATCCCGCCCGATCCCCTTCCGCGTCAAGAAGGATCGAACGCAGTTTCTCGCGAACGGAATAGGAAAACGGAGCCTTGCCCGAAGAGAACGAAAGAGACGACGACGTAAAAGAGAACTTAGCGCCCGTTCTGTATTGCATCGCGGAATAGGCGCTTTCAAAGGAAAGATCGTTATGCTCGACCTTCCCGCTCGCTCGAACGCGGTCTCCCACGGACGCTTTCTTTTCGCTGTAAAAGGAAATCTTTCCGCCGTATCGCTTTCCGTTTGCCCGAATATGATCCGCAAGATAGCCGTACGAGATCTCGCCGCTATCCGATTCGATCTCGGAAACGGAGATCACGCGCGCTTGGATCTCCGCTTCGCCCGACGGACCGTACGAATTATAGAACGTCAGAGAAGCAAACGCGGAAAAATACCCGAATAAAAGAACGGCGGCGAGAGCGATCGCCGCGCCTTTCCCGAGCGACTTCGTTTTAACCAAAATGAAAAGAAAAACGGCGGCTGAAAAAAGCAAGATTCCCGAAACGAAGTACGGGAATCGAATGCAAAAGATACCGAATATAAGAAAGAGAGCTATGAAAGCTGCGTTTCGTTTATTAAAGAGTTTCGAGGGTTTTTCCCGCTCCATATCAAATACGGATGCGGATCACACTCGCCTGTCCTTCGAGCGTAAAGGCGCCATAAGACGCGGGAACGAATACCGTGTCTCCCTTTTCGTACGTCTTGCCCTCTACTTGGAAGGAGCCGGAAAGAAGGAGCAATGCCTCGAAGCTGTCTTCCCCCGCCGTCAGAGTCAAAGAGCCGCTGAACGAGAGACTTTCGCAGGAGAAATACTCGCAGGACGTGCGTTTATCGGGCGCGTACGCTTGCAACTTGGAAACAAGCTTTCCCTTTTCCACGTGTAACTCGCGGGGCTTCCCGTCCGCGCCGACTCTGCCGTAATCGTATAACCGATACGTTAAATTGCTGTTTTGCTGTACTTCGGCGATTACGACGCCTTTTCCGATCGCGTGGACCGTTCCGGCTTGGATAAAATACCATTCGCCTTTCTTTACGGGGATAAAATTCAAAACTTCCTGCAAGCGGTTTTCCGCGATCAAAGAGGTAAATTCCTCTTTCGAAACGTCGCGATTGAAACCGACGTACAGCCCCGCGCCTTCTTCCGCTTCGGCAACATACCACATTTCGGTTTTGCCGTACGAATTTTCGTTTTTGAGCGCGTATTCGTCGCTCGGATGAACCTGAACGGACAAGTTGTCGCGCGCGTCGATCAACTTAACGATCATCGGGAAACGCTCGAACGCGGCGGCTTTCGAACCGAGAAGCTCTTTCTTATTCTCAAAAAGATAAGCGAGGTCGAAATCCTCCCCTTCGAATCCGCTCGTTCCGTCCTTATGCGCGGCAAGCTCCCAGCTTTCCGCAACGCGCGCAAGGTCGGACGATTTATGAAACTCGGTTTTGAGCTTTTCTCCGCCCCAAATATAATCTTTAAATACCGGAATCGTCTTGGTGATTTTCATAACGGTCTCCTTGTTTTTCTTTCGAAATTATACAATGCCCGACCGCATTTTGCAAGCGTCTGCGAAAGAATAACGAATCGGCGCCGTTTCGGAGCGCATTCCGAGCGCATTCCGAGCGCATTCGAACTATTCCGGAAAGCAGCACCGCCGCTTTGCGGGGTGATGTTGCCGCCGCAATCTCCGACTTGTTTACTATAAACACACGCGCTGCTATCAATTACGAAATTTGTGTAAAGTTAGACATCTTTCGGAGTTTTCCAAATCGGTTCTTATTAAAAGATCGGCTGTCCGTTTTTTCGTACATCGGATATGTTATATTTCAAATAAAGGAGACACGGTAGATGAACGAATTTGACAGAATCGCAGGCTATGAATCGATCAAACGAGAAATCAAAGAGATTTGCGAATTATTTAAAGCCGAAAGAATGTACAGACAAAAAAGGATTAAAATCCCTATGGGTATCCTCTTATACGGTGCCCCGGGGATCGGGAAGACGCTTTTTGCGGAGTGTTTTGCGAAAGAATGCGGATACCCCTTTTTTCTTTGCAGAAAAGACGGCGATCAAAACGATTTTATCGGGCGGATCGTCGAGTTCTTCGATAAGGCGGAGAAACAAGCTCCCGCGGTTTTGATCTTGGATGATCTTGATAAATTTGCAACCGGGGATGACAGAGAGAAGAATGCCGAAGAGTATGTCGTCGTGCAAACCTGCATCGACAAAAGCAGAGATAAAGGCGTTTTCGTTTTCGCGACGGCGAACGATACGCATTCCTTGCCGGATTCCTTGTTTCGTGCAGGACGCTTTGATCACGTGTTTGAGGTGCGCGCTCCCGAACGAGAGGACGTCGAAAAGATACTCGCCCATTATCTTAACGGGAAGAAGGGAGCGGATATAGACATTTTTGCTTTTTCGAAATTGCTCTGTGGAAAAAATTGTGCGGAGATCGAGCAGATCATAAACGACGCGGCGATTCGTGCTTTTCAACGCGGTGGCGAAGAGATAAACAAAGAGGACATGATCCGCGCTTCCGTGCGCGGTATTTATCGATCGCCCAAGACCATTGTCGATGACGTCAGAGAAGGAACTTCATACGACGAAAGAGTCGCTTATCACGAAGCCGGGCACGTGGTAGTCGCCGAGTTGCTTGAACCGAGCAGCGTAACGATGGTGAGTTTGGGTAATTACGAAGGATTGATCCGAGGGTTTACCGCTCGATATTATCAATCGGAGTATTGGAAAAACGCCGATCTTATCGAGAAGGATCTCTGCATTCTTCTTGCCGGAAAGTGTGCGATAGAACTTACTTACGGAACGGCGGATCCGCTTTGCGAATCCGATCTGCAAGCGGCGAGCGACGTCGCGCGATCTTTTGTCTCGGTCTTTGCCGCAAAGGGTTTTCAATCTTATAATTCTGGATATGCGAGTTCAAGCATACAAAGAATGATTACGGAACGTGAAACGAACGGGGTGATGGAGGTGGCTTATGAGAGGGCAAAAAAGATCATCGCGGAGAACCGCAACTTTCTCGAAGCGATAGCAAAACAATTGATAGATAAAAAGCTTCTTTTGGAAGAAGACGTTCAAAGAATAAAGATAGGTCAAGGAGGATAAAATGAAAAAAACTCGTATGAACGTGGTATTTACCGATCCGATCAAAGCCCTTAAAGAGACATTGTCGCGGAGTGGTGCGAAGGACATCGATCTGCGGCGTCTCTGTGGGTATAACGTCGAAGTGCGATACAATGTCGCTATGCCCGATCCCAAAAGGGAGATCGCCGAAGTGTTCACCAAAATGGGCGCAAAGAATGTGCGAATCGGCGAATCTCACGACGGCGCTTGTTTTGAAATGGAAATCCCCGATATCGTGGACGAAAGAACGTTTAAGAGAAATGCGGAAGAAGTATTCCGTCGCGTAGGTTATCGGGTGCGATAAAATATACCCCGAGAAAGAGTCTTGAATGAGAGCGTTAACGGTGCTATAATGAAGACACGATCACCCTCTTTTTTCGCGTATCGAGCCAAGCGACTTGCGAGAGAGGGAAAGGAGCGCGCCGTGCCTTCGCCAAACAACAAAAAACTCTCAATCCTATATATTTTGGATATTCTGAAATCGTATAGTGACGAGGATCATCTCTTAACACAGTCGCAGATCGCGGAAAAGTTATTTAACCAATGCGGAATGGAGTGCGAACGCAAATCCATCGCCGCAACTATCGATGCATTGATTGACTACGGTTATGAGATCGTTAAGACGAAAAACGGTTGCTATCTTGCGGATCGGGAGTTTGAATCAAGCGAAATCATTTTTCTCGCGGATGCCGTTTTTTCTTCTCCGAGTATCGACGGGAAACAAGCGAAACGCCTTGCCGAAAAGTTAACGGCGTTTGAAAGTGTTTATAAAAAGAGAGACTATTCGTATCTGTATAAAGCCGATTCTTTGACCCGCACGAAGAACAAAGAAATCTTTCTTTCAATCGAGTTGATCGAAGAGGCGATCAAACAAGATAAGAAGGTTTCCTTTCGGTACGCAAACGAAGATTTTAGGGGAACGCAAGGGAGAACAAGCGTCAGCCCATACTTCCTTATAAACAAACAGGGAAAGTATTATCTCGTGTGTCTTTATGATGGCGCGACGGAACTTTTCAACGTGCGCCTTGATCGGATCAAGAATGCTGAAATCGACCAAACCAAGCGGATTCCCCTCCGCTCGATTAAAGGCTGCGAAAAGGGACTTGATATCGCGCGATATGCGAATGAAAACGTCTATCTCCTGTCTTCGCGCAGTGTGAAAGCAAAACTTCGGCTCCTGCATCCCGAATCGCGACAATATGTGGAAGAGTGGTTCGGCAACGCTCGTTTTTTCGAGGAGAACGGGCGCATCTTTGCCGAGCTTACGGCAAACGAACGCGCTTTGATTTATTGGTGCTTGCAGTACGGAGAAGAAGCGATCCTCGTATCCCCGCCGGAAACAAAAGCGGAGATCATTCGCTTGTTGGAACAAATAAAAAAAGAATATGAAGGAGAATAAAATGAAACATTTTACTTTTGAAGAAATCTTTCACCCTGAGAATCCGGAAATCGTGAAAATCGCATTTCACGTGAGGAATACTGACAAATACGAAGGCGAAAAAGGCGCATGGGCACTTCTGCAGGAAGATATGGCGAAAGAGCAGAGAACTGCGCAGGAAAGAGAGGATAAAAAAGATGATCATTGGAAAGATATGAATCTCTCTTGTTGCGAAAAAGGCGACGCACCTATCCAACATTTGATTGCCTTTGCCCAATATCTTGATTACGGAACGGACTTTTTTATTTTCGGTGGCTATTACGTTTATAATCGAAATGACAACACCCTTGAACGCAACAAGGAATATGACGAATATCGCGGTCGATTGGTGATCAAACGCAAGGGTAAATACGTGAAAGGTTATCATTTTTATTACAACACGATAAAGAATAAAAAGACAAAAGGACAAGATGGGAAAGAAATAACGGTCGGTTTTCCCGAGGTTTACGCGCTGCTCCCTTATGATAAAGAAGTAGGGGCGTTTTTAGGGTACGATAAAGTCCTTTTGACACATAAGCAATTGTCAAAGATTTCCCATTCGGAAAATGGTGCTGCGGATTGGAGCAAAGCGCTTTCCAAAATCAAAGCTGTTTATTGCGTTACCGATACGTCGAATGGAATGCTGTATATCGGATCGGCAAATGGTACAAACAGCATCTTTACGAAGGCGAAGACAACGGGAGACGAAAAAGGAGCCCAAAAAGAGAATACGGCGGAAGCGACGACCGATCATGTGGAAACAGCACAAGGTCTTTGGGGGCGGTGGCAATACTATGCGAACGAAAATGATTTAACGGGTGACAATAAATACTTTAACGACATCATTGCGGGGCAGATCGATGGAATTTCAAACGGGAAAGAACACATTAAGAATTATTTCACCTATACGATTCTCGAAATCTTTGACATCCGTACTGCGGACATCGTAGTTCTCGAACGTGAACGATTTTGGAAAAAAGCTTTGCATACGCTTTACCCATACGGTATGAATTATAATTTATAATACTTTTATCCCTAAATACTCATTTGTAAAGAAAAATACGAACCTCGATTTTTGATCGTCGGGGTTCGTATTATTCGCTAATGGCGGAGAGTTAGGGCGCGACGCGTTAAGCCGACAGCACGGTGCGCTGTCGGTAGCCAAAGCGGGGAGCAATTTATAATTGCGACCTGGAGGGGCGAAGCCGTGAACCCTTGGGTGAGAATGCCTAACTCTCCGACAAAGAAAAAACGAACCCTAAGGTTCGTATTTTTCGTTTTTGGCGGAGAGTTAGGGATTCGCTCTTGTTTCTCGCAAAGGATGTCGTTTGGGATAAGTAATTTCCTTTGCTCGAAACTACGGTCATCGCTAAAATCGACAGAAGTCAACTGTCGATTTCTTAACGCTCTCGTTCGAATCCCTAACGTTAAGTTTGCGTTAAAAAAGCCCGATAAATCGGGCTTTTTGTCTAGCTGGCGGAGAGTTAGGGATTCGCTCTTGCAATGCTCAAAGCATACTTTTTGTCAAGTTTGTGCTTTTCGCATTGCTTCGGTCAGCCGCTTGAAAACATCGCACTGCGATGTTTTCATCCCCCTTGGGGTCGCTCTCGTTCGAATCCCTAACGTTAAGTTTGCGTTAAAAAAGCCCGATAGATCGGGCTTTTTATAGTTGGCGGAGAGTTAGGGATTCGAACCCCAGGACCCTTGCAGGTCAACGGTTTTCAAGACCGCCGCATTCGACCGCTCTGCCAACTCTCCGCGAAACAAATCAAGTGGTTACATTTTAATGATTTTTTTTTCTTTTGTCAACCGCTTTACGCCCTATCATAATCGCGCTGCGTCCGTTTCCTAAGCGAAATGGAAAAAGCGGGGGGTTCTACCCTTCCGCCGAAAGTTTTTATCTTACGGTTTGCTCGTCTATATAATAGCGGTAGCCGCGCGCGTCGAAATACAGAACGAGTTCCACGATCCGATGCATAATAAACGCGGAGGGAACGGCGATAATAAATCCGATCCCGAAGGTCAAAAAGCCGAACAACGGCAATACTGCCGAGAGAAGCAAATTAAAGAAAACGAACGTCCAAAAGGAGCGCATAAATCTCTTTCCGATCGATTTGAGCCCCACTCCGAAGCCTTTAACGACGCCCACGTTCTCCGTAACGGTTGCGGGAAGCCACCCGGACAGGATCGTGGATTTCAGCGAGGTTAAAAGCAAGGTTACGAGATAAGCGACGGGCAGCGACAGAACGCCGACGCGCGGCGCGCATTTCACAAAAAGGAACACGCCGAGCGAGAAGATCGCCGCTTGCATCGTAAACACCAAAACGGTATAAAACAGCGCGTAAAGCGCGGCTCGCCCCGCGTTTGCAACGAGGTTGCTCATAAACCCGAATTCGGATTTGCTCGTCATAAAATTCTTCAAAATATCGGAAAACGGTAAAAAGCACAGCGCAAGAAGATAGGTCAGCACAAGGAGCGCCGCGAGCGCCGTTCCGAGGATCGTCGTCCACTCCCCTTTCGATTCCGTCAAGACGTCCGTCCATTCGCCGTACGATTCGTTTGCCAAGCGAAATTCGTCCAAAAACTCTCCGTTTCCGCGCAGCAATTTTTCCGCGCCGCTTTTCAGATGCGTAACGAAACCCGTATCTCCCGCTTTTTCCGAAAGGGTTTTCAAAGCGGGATGCGCAACGGCAAACGCCACTGCGCCCACGATCAACGCGATCACGAGAAAATAAACGATGATCTTATAAACCAAGCCGAATTTCGAAATAAAAATGCTCGTCGTATGTTTGATCGCCATAAGACCTCCTACATTCTGTTTGCCCGCAAGAGATCCTCTCTGTCAAGCCCGAGCGCGTCGTAATACGAGGCGACGGAAAAAACCGGATAATACGTCAGCAAAAGAAAATAAAAAACGAAATCTCCGAGGACCGTTAAGATCCTAAGGTCGGCAAGACTCGTCAGATATTCGATTCCGAACGCGGGAATAAGGGGAAGGAGCACGGCGGCGAAAAAGGAGAAAAAGCCATGGTCCTTGGTTTCCCGAATGGAGGAAGAAAGCGACGAAAGAACAGGCTGCCCCGTAAGCGTCATCGCGGGGACCCAAAGGGACGAGTAAGTTAAAAGAGCGATAAGGACAAAGAATAAACCCGCCATCGTTAAAAGGCTCAAAATAACGACGAGCGGCGTACTCTTCCCCGCTACTTTGCTCCACAGAAAAATAAACGTCGAATCGAGAAGCCCGAAAAGTACAATGAAGATCGCCGCAATCGTTACGAAACAAAGCGTCGGGAGAAAGTTATCGTTTATTTTGGAAAAGCAACGAGAAAGATCCATTTTCCCCGTTCGCATATGGCGGGTAATTACGCCGAGGATATACGAAGTCACGAGAGAAATAATCAAAACGCTCGCCGCCCCTTTCAAAACGCTTTGCCACCCGAAACGCGTGCTCAATCGAAAGATCTCGGCAAAAGAACCGCTGTTCTCGCTGCTGAAATTGATAAAATAACTTGCCGTCGTGGAAAAACTTTTCAAGAGAGCCAGCCCGATCGCAGGCAGAAGCGCGATCCAAGCAAGCGTGCGAAAATGCCGCCCTTTCAAGTATTCCAGCGTCAGTTTAACGTATTTCATACCTGTATTATAAACCTTACGGAGACAAAATTCAACAATTTACGCGTTTCCTCGCAAGAATGATAGAATAAAGGATCGACAAAAGAGAAAAAACAAGCCCGAGATAGGAAACGACGGGATACGCCGTATTTACGATAACGGAAAAGCCGAATCGAGATAGAAGCACCCCGCCGAGCGCCGGCAAGGTACACGCGAGAACGGGATCTCGAACGAGCGCCGCAAGCCGATCCGTTACGAGATAGTTGCAGCTCGCCATCGTGGTCAAAATCGCGAGAAGCAGCGATGCGGGAACGAGCGCGCCGAGCCCGGACGCTTTCGCCGCTTGCAGAAAAGGCATTTCCCCTCCTTGATTCCCCACGCTTCTAAACATAAAAAGCAGCAAGACGAAAATCAGTACGCCTCCGAAAAGAGAAGCGAGCTTCCTTTCTTTTTTCGAAAGGCGCTCCCCTTCTTTCATCATAAGCGCCCCCGAAAAGAGCATATTCATCGCGCCGTACGCCGCCGACCTTACGACGCGCACGCTTCCCGAAAGGCAAACGGAAGGCGATTTGATCCCAACGAGCGCAACGAGAAGGATCATTACGGGAACGGCGGCAAAGTTCAATCGAGAAACCCATTTCAAGCTTTTCCCCGAAACGAAAAGACAACCAAGCACCAATATCAGCGACAAATTTCGAACGCCGAACAAAGAATACAGCAAACTTTCGGAAGAGGCGATCATTGCGGTATAAACGACGAAAGAGCATAGTGCGACAAGCGTATCCACCGCAAGAGAAATCCTCCGATCGCGAACGGCGCCCTCCGCTCCCATTTCGAGAAACAAATAGGACGCGCCGCCCATAAAACAAGCGGAAATGACAAGATTCAAAAGAGAGCCGCCGCCGAAGAAAAGCGCGATCTCCTGCCCCGTGGCGAAGCCCGCGCCCACCACCGATCCGATAAAAAGGCAAGCCGTTCGCGCCGCCTTCATAAAACTTTTCATATTGTATAGATATGTTTCATACTTTTGGGTCATTCCGAAAAAAAAAGCGGCGAATCGCCGCTCGGGATCAGACCTCGGATCTCAATTTTGCCGCAAGCTTTCTCATTTTGGAAAAGCTTCTGCCTTTCAGCCCGAAAGCGTTCGCGGCAAGCGCGTCGTTTGCGTCAAACGGCATAGGGAAAGGCGCTTGGTCCTCGGGGAAAAGGACGCTCGCCATCGCGCCCGAAAGAACGAGAGTATCCGCGTTTCCGATAAGGGAAGGATCGCTGAAACACTTTTCCGTAAGCGCCCCGAGCTTTTTCTCGCAGGAAAAATCGAATGTTGAAACGAGAAGCGCGAGAACTTCCGTATAAGCGCCTTGTAAAACGGAAGAATAAAGTTCGTAATGCAAGGGCTTCTTGCAATCCATTTTCATAACGACCGCTCCGGGCGCAACTGCCAGCCTGCCTTTATGCTTTACGGGCAAAAGCTCGGCAAGGATCTCCCGCTTGACCGGCGCTTCGATCCTCGTACTGATCAAGAGATCTTCAAAAAAACGGCGGATCTCGCGGCGATTCGTTTCACCGATATAGTGAATGACGCCGAACGCCGTTTCCTCATCGTCTGCTTCGAGCAAAAGGCGAAGGGAAGACCGAAAGCCGTCGTCCGTCAAAAACGAATGAATGAAGTCGTTCGCGTTTTTCGATTTCTTGCGAACGTAATGTTTGAGAACCGTGCGGATCGCGTCCGGTATAACGCCTCCGAAACGAACGTCAAACCGCTTAATGCGCTTGAGCCCGCCGAGGATCAAAGCGGCGGGATATCGCTTATAAAGCGAAAACAAGTCTTTCAAAATGCGAACGGAACTATCTTTATCTCCCGCGTTAAAATAGATCCCCGCCGCCGTAAAATAGGCTTCGGGCGTATAAGGATCCGCGCGAAGCAATCGATCCGCAAGTTCTTTCGCGATCTCGATTTCTTTCGCCGCGTCCGCAGTTGCCGAAGCAAAATACAGGTCGGTCGCGTTATCCTTTACGTTTTTCAAAAGAGGCGCGAAAGATCTGTCGCCGCAAACGTCCGTCAGAACGTACAAAGCGAAGGCGTTTTGCGGATCGCGCTCGATTTGCTCTTTCGCCAGCGCGTAGGCTTCTTCCTTTTTTCCGAGGTGAACTTTACAGCGCAGGATCACGTCCTGCACGGGCGCGAAGAGAGAAGAATCCGCCGGAATCTCCTCCGCCGCGGCAAGCGCTTGATCATAACGATCCGATCCGAGATAATAAATCGCTCTTTGCAGGGATTGAAAATGCTTCTTCCTATCGTCTTTTCCGACGAGGAACAGTTTCGCCCTCTTCGGCTCTTCTCCGAAATAGGCATTCATCTCTTCCGCGACTTCGTCCATCGCGTCGAGCACGGAATCGTCTCCGTCCATTCGCGCTTTTTCCGAAACGTAATAGATCGATTCGTAAAATCTGCCTTCCGCGTTCGTTGCGTCCGCCATGATCTCGTACGCTTCGCTTTTATAGGCGCCGCCCGCGGCGATCAAAGAGAGCGCTTCGTCCATTGCTTCGCGATAGCGCCCCATTTTTATATAAATATCGGCAAGATGCAAGCGGTACTCCGCCGTTCTCTTGCCTGCGATCGCCTTTTCTGCGTAATGAAGGGCTTTAACCAGCTCCCCTTTCTCAAATGCATTTTGAGAAAGACGGAAAAAATCCTCCGGAGTTTGGTTAAAGCTTATGATCATAGCGCCTCCAAATATCGATGACGTCTTGTTTATTGAATACGTATTTCTTTCCGCAAAAATGACAAACGACCTCGATCTCGCCTCTCTCCATAAGCAGGTTGACCGAATCGCCGCGACCGAGCGCTATGACCGCGTTCGACATTTGTTCGCGACTGCATTTGCAGCGATATTCCGGATGGCTTTCGGGGAAATATTCGATCTCGAAATGCCCGAAATAATCTTTCAAAATATCCGACGGCTCTTTAACTTTGAGAACGTCGCCGATATTCGCGAAATTGGAAACGATATCTTCCACGATCACGAGGATATGATCGGGGCAATTCGGCATAGGCTGAACGAGAACGCCGCCCGCCGACTCGCATTTACCGTCTTCTCCGATTTGAACGGAAAGCGCAAGCGCGGTGGGCGCGCCTTCCGAACGGGTAAAATACCAAGCGAAATCTTCTTCGAGATTACCCCTGACCAGCTCCGTCTTCCCAACGTAAGGCTCTTTCAACCCGAGATCTTTGATCACGGTAATAAACCCATCGCTTCCGATCCCTTCAAACAGATTTTGCTTCCCGTTTCCGAGAGGGGGAAGAGACGCGTCCGGATGCTCAACGTAGCCTCTGACGAGACCGCCCGCGTCCGCCGCAACGATGATCGAACCGAGAAGTCCTTTATCCGAAATGTGAACGCTGAGCTTTTCTTTCTCTCCTTTGAGTTCGTTCGACATATACGCGCCCATCGTCAATACCTTGCCGAGCGCTTCCGCCGCAAGAGGAGAAAGGGAATGAAGAGAGATCGCCTCGTTTACCAAATCGGTGGTCTTAAAGGCGACCACCTTGACTTGCCCGCCGAATACGTGAGCCTTTGCAATCGAATCCATAAGAACTATTTTTTCCTTTTATAAGAAACGTACTTCGTTTGATTTTGTTTTTTCTTTTTTTCGATTTTTTCCGCGCGCTTTTCGCTCTTTTCCGCGCGGATCTTGCTGGCTTTGCCGATCGCCGTTCCCGCGTTTGCCCTTTCTTTCGCCTTTTGCGCCTTATAGGGATTTACGCCGCGACGCGCCTCGAGCTTGATCCTGCCGCCCGAGCTTGCGCTCTCGTATTGCGGCGCGATATAATCGGCAAACGCTTTTTGCGCGGAAGAAGTCCAAATACCGCCGAGGAAAGCAAAACCGACGACGAAAAGAAGGATCAAAATGATAAAGCTGAAAGCCGTGTTTGCCAAGGATAAGCAAAAGATCCCGATTGTAAACGCCGAAGTAAAGAGAGCGCTTACGGGAGTAACGAGAGTCAGGATCAGGCTGTTTTTCAGCGCGTCCTTAAAGGAGAAGCGATAGCAAGCGAACATCGGGAACAAAAATGTCAATGCGGCTACCGCGATCCAAGAGATAAGCAAAAGGAAGATGAAAAGCGTCCAGCTGCCGCCGTTTGCCGCGCCTTGTTTCATCAAACTGACGTGCCAAACCGAGCCGTAAAGAACGCCCGTAAGGAAGAGCGCGAAAAGGATCCCCGCGATGAGGAAAGGAAGCCAAAGTTTCTTGACGCCGCGGAAGAAGCTTCGGATCGGGCGTACGTTTTCGCCCCACATATATCCGCGCAGACAATGGAACAGCCCCGAAAGCCCCGCGATCAAAGGGATCACGGAAGCGGCAAGCACGGGGATATACACATGGAAATAATGGCTGAACAAAACTTTGTAGCCTTCTTTCATCGTATTTACCACACCGGGATAGCCGATACCGACCTGACCGATAAAATTATAATCGCCGCCGGCAAATACGCGCGTTTTAGCAAGCATCGGCCAAATAAAGGCGCAGAACAAGAAAGGCAACGCAAACACGAGAACGTACATGATATTCGTCAGGAACATTCGGCGCAAATTGTCCGAAAATACGCTCATCGCGTGCCTGACGGAATGGCGATTGACTTCGCCGCCGTTCGTGCGTTGGTCTTTTTCAACGGATAATCTCATCAATAAATCGACTCTGCTCATACTCTCTCCTAACGCTATTTTACACTAATTTTCCAAAATATCAAAGTAAATATAAGTCAATTCTTTGACAAAGAAACGTTTTTTTGATAGCATTTAAATTGGATAGCGCAAAAACGCTACGAATTTCGGAGGAAATATGAGAAAAATCAATCTTGCCGTCGTAGGCGCGACCGGTATGGTCGGAAACAAATTTTTGCAAGTTCTTACCGAGCGCAAGCTCCCCGTTGAGAATTATTATCTTTTCGCCAGCGCGAAGAGTGCGGGAAAAGTCATTGATTTTATGGGCAAGCCCCATACCGTTATCGAGCTGACGGAAGAAAACGTAAAAAAAATCAAAGTGGATATCGCCCTGTTCAGCGCGGGCGGATCGGTCAGCAAAACCTTCGCTCCCATCTTCGCGGAGCAAGGCGCGATCGTCGTGGATAACAGCAGCCAATGGAGAATGTATAAAGACGTTCCCCTCGTCGTTCCCGAGGTAAACCCCGAAGACGTAACTTGGAATCACGGCATCATCGCCAACCCCAACTGCTCCACCATTCAAGCGATGCTCGCCTTAAAACCGCTGGACGATAAATACGGCATCAAGCGCGTCGTGTACTCCACCTACCAAGCGGTCAGCGGCGCAGGCGTTCAGGGATATAACGACTTAAAAGACGGTGCGCAAGGCATCGCGCCCAAAAAGTTCCCTTACCCCATTTTCGCAAACGTCATTCCGCAGATCGACGTATTCCTCGATAACGGCTATACCAAAGAAGAGGAAAAAATGATCAACGAAACGAGGAAGATCCTCGGCAAGCCCAACCTTCGTGTTACGGCGACCACCGTTCGCGTTCCCGTCTTCCACGGACACAGCGAGAGCATCAACATCGAATTCGAAAAGCCCTGCACGCTTGACGGAATCAAAGAAGCGCTTTCCTCCTTCCCGAACGTCGTTTTGGTGGACGACAATAAGAACGGCAAGTATCCGATGCCGATCTACGCCGAAAATCACGACGAGGTGTACGTAGGCCGTATCCGTATCGACGAGAGCGTGGAAAGCGGTTGCAACCTCTTCGTGGTGGCGGATAATATCCGTAAAGGCGCGGCAACGAATGCAGTGCAGATAGCGCAGCTGCTCCTTGAAAAAGGCCTCGTAAAATAAGGTTTCCGACCAAAAGATCAAGAGAGAAAAAAGTCCCTTGCGCGAAAGAGAGCGCAAGGGACTTTTTCGAATTGTTTTTATACTTTGGAACGATCCCCGTTCGAGCAATGAAGGGTATTATTTCCGCCCTTCTCTTTTTTTCGCATAACGACGAAGTAAAACGCAAGGGATAAAACGACCGCCACGCCCCAGCCGATGGGCCAAGACCACCAAATGCCCTTAGAACCGAGCGCCGTGGAAGAAAGCGCGAAAGCAAGACCTACGCGGAGCAAAAGATCGGTAAAGGTACTGACCATAAAGTACCCCATTCTTTCCGCACCGCGAAGGACGCCGTCCGCAACGAGTTTTCCCGCGATCAAAAGATAAAAAGGCGAGATGATCGTCATAAAATCGTGTCCGACGGAGATCGCGCCTCGGCTGTCTTTTTTCAAGAATAAGAGCATCAGGCTTTTATTAAAAAAGAAATATACGAAAAAGAATAGGAGTCCGATGCTTGCGGCGATCACAAGCCCCCATTTGAATCCTTCCCTGATGCGCTGGTCTTTTCCCGCCGCTCCGTTTTGCGCCGTATAATTGGAAACGCCGTTTCCGACCTGATGCATACTCGTTACGGCGAAATTATTGAATTTAACGGCTGCGGAATAGCCGGCGATCGTGGAGGTTCCGAAAGAATTGATCAGTCCTTGCAAAACGATATTTCCGACGGAAACGAAGCTTTGTTGCAAAGTACTCGGGATCCCGACGAGCAAAAAATCTTTTAACGCCTCTTTGGAAAAGGCGCGGGGTTTTTCTTCCGTTCGGATCTTCCGAAGCTGGAAAATGAGCAGTGAAAAAGCCGCGATCGAACTGATCCCCTGACAAATAAACGTTGCCCAAGCTACCCCTTTCACTCCCATTTTGAACACGGCGACGAAAAGAATATCCATCAAAACGTTTAGGGTAGAAGAAATAACGAGGAAGATAAAGGGAGTCAGAGAATCGCCGAGCGCGGCGAAGATCCCGGTGGAAACGTTATAGAAAAAGAGAAACAAAAGTCCCGCGAGATAAATATAAAGATAGGACAAGCTATCCGCCAAAATCTCGGCGGGGGTATTCAGCAGTTTCAAAAGCGGGCGCGCGGTCAAAAACCCGACGAGCATCAAAATAAGCGTGATCGCGAGGGTAGAAAAGAGCGAAGTATGGATCGCGCTCTTCATCTCGATATAGTTTTTCGCACCGTAATTTTTCGCGGTTACGATCGAAGCGCCCATATTGCAACCGAATGCAAAAGCCAAAAGGACGAGGGTGATCTCGTAACTGTTCCCGACGGCGGCAAGCGCTCCTTCCCCGATAAACCTTCCGGCAACGACGCTGTCCGCGATATTATAGATCTGCTGAAAAACGACGCTTAAAAAAAGCGGCAATATGTATCGCAATAAAACTTTATAGGGTTTCCCCGCTGTCAAATCGATCATCTTACACCTGATCGGGCGCTTTTGATAAGCAAGCGCGCCGTATAATATATTGTACTCTTTTTCCTCAAAAAAGGTCTATCGTTTGAAAAGAAACGCCCTGATTTTCAAATAAATCGAGCGGAAAAACAAAGCGCTCCGAGCGCGGCGGCAAGCGCCGGGATCGAAACCGCCGCTCCCGAAAGAAGGAATCGCCCCGCCGAGATCTTTTCTCCGTATGAAGCCGTAATTTTAGTAAACATGATCCCCGCGAGCGCGCCGACGGGCGTTAAGAGCGCGCCGAGGTTTGACGACACGATCGCGGCAAACGCGCTCTCCGGCGTCGGTGAGATTTCCGCAAACAAAACGCTCATCGGAATGTTATTCAAAAAGTTCGCCGCAGCATAGCTCAGCGCGCCGTATGAAAAAATCTCGCCTCGAAGGGGGATCAAGGCGGAAACGCGCTCGGTTACGCCCGCTTCTTTCAAACTTAAAACGATTACGAACATCGAAATAAGAAACGGCGCGATGGCGTATGGCAAACGCTTGTACGCGCCGAAAAGAAATTTCGCTTTTTCTCCTCTTACAAGTCTCTTGATCGCCACGATCAAGGAGAGCGCGACCGCGAAGCCGAGGGCGATCGCCCACATTTCCGCCTTGGGGATAAAGGAACAAACCACGAGGGATAAAACACATAGAACGAGCGCGGAAAGCGACAAATAAACGAGAGGTTTATCGAGCGCGACTTTTTCTCCGACAGGCGGCAATTCTTCCCCTTCTTTCAGTCGATTGCGAAACAACAAAAGAAGCGCAAGGAACGAAACGACGCCAGCGGCGAAAGTAGGCAAAACCATAACGCGGAGATATTCGAAAAAGTTTACTCCGAGAGAGGCTCCGAGATAAATATTTGTGGGATTGCCCACGATAAAAAGCATACTCCAACTGTTCGCCGCCGTAAATTCCATCATTAAATACGGGAACGGGGATACGCCGCGTCGCTTTGCGTACGCGCATAAAAAAGGCGTAAAGGTCAGAATTACGATGTCGTTCGAGGTAAAAACCGTCAACAGCGAAACGAGAGCGTACACGCGCAAAAAAAATCCGATGCCCGACGAAGACGCCGCCGTTCTCGCAGCCAGATAACGGAAAAAACCGGCTTCGTCCAAATAGAGCGACAAAACGGTCATTGAAAAGAACAAAACGAGGATCTTCAAGGGGTTCATCTCTCCCTTCGCCCCGAGCGCCGAAAGAAAATTCCCGAAAGGCAAATAACCGAGCGAAAGCAAAAGAACCGCGCCGAGAAGCGGCGGGATAAAAAAAGTATCTACGGAAACCTTTCCGATTTTGATCTCGGGTTTGAACAAAACCGCCGCGATAAACAAAGCGACGGTGCAAACGGAGATGATAACGACGCCCATTCTGTTTACTCCCTTCAAAAACGTTGCCGCGCTCCCGAAACGGAGTGCGGCAAACGAACGTTTTTTTTCTTTCCGAAATCGTTAAGCCGTTACGATGCTATCCGCCTTTTGCAGACCGAGTTTCTTAATTGCGTCTTCGCGCATCTTGTATTTTAAGATCTTGCCGGCGGCGTTCATCGGGAAAGAGCTTACGAAATCAATGTACTTCGGGACTTTATGGCGCGCCATATTCGCTCCGATATACGCTTTCATTTCCTCCGCTGTCATACTCTCCCCTTCTTTTAAGATGATACACGCCATGATCTCTTCGCCGTACGATTCGTCCGGAACGCCGATGACTTGAACGTCGGAGACTTTCGGGTGGGTATAGATAAATTCCTCGATCTCCTTGGGGTAAATGTTTTCGCCACCGCGAATGATCATATCTTTCAACCTACCGGTAATGCGGAAGTTTCCGTCTTTCGTTCGGCAAGCGAGATCGCCGGTATGCAACCAGCCGTCTTTATCGATCGCGGATTCGGTCGCTTTGGGCATTTTGTAATACCCTTTCATAATGTTGTATCCGCGCGCAAGGAATTCGCCCGTAACTTCGTCCGGGCAATCCTCTCCGGTTTCGGGATTCACGATTCGGCATTCGATCTCGGGAAGGGGTCTGCCGACCGTTCCCACCCTGACTTCGATCGGATCGTCCGTGGAGCTCATCGTGCAACCCGGAGACGCCTCGGTCTGCCCATAGACGATGGTGATCTCTTTCATGTTCATTTTCTCAACGACTTGCTTCATCGCGGAGATCGGGCAAGGAGATCCCGCCATGATCCCCGTTCGCATATAAGAGAAGTCGGTTTTGGGGAAATCCGGGTGTTCGAGAAGCGCGATAAACATCGTCGGAACTCCATGAAACGCGGTGATATGTTCGTTATGGATGCAGGAAAGCGCGGGCTTCGGCGAGAAGTACGGAAGCGGAAGCAGGGTTCCGCCGTGCGTCATCGTGGCGGTCATCGCAAGGACCATTCCGAAGCAATGGAACATCGGAACTTGCACCATCATTCTGTCCGCCGTGGAAAGATCCATACGGTCGCCGATGGATTTGCCGTTGTTTACGATATTGTAATGCGTCAGCATAACGCCCTTCGGGAAACCGGTCGTTCCCGAAGTGTACTGCATATTGCAAACGTCGTGTTTATTAACTGCCGCCGCCATTCGAAGAACCTCTTCCTGCTTGACTTTATCCGCAAGTTTCAAAGCCTCCGTCCAAGTCAGACAGCCTTTTTGAGAATAGCCCACCGTTATAACGTTCCTTAAAAAGGGAAGGCGCTTCGCGTGAAGCGGATCGGAAGGCTTTTTCTTTTCGAGCTCGGGGCAGAGTTCGGCAACGATCTTTCCGTAATGGCAATCCTTCGCCCCTTCGGTCATAACCAAAGTATGCGTGTCCGATTGCTTCAATAAGTACTCCACTTCGTGGATCTTATACGCCGTGTTGACCGTGACGAGAACGGCGCCGATCTTAACCGTTGCCCAAAACGCAATAAACCATTGGGGAACGTTCGACGCCCAAACCGCAACGTGGCTTCCCGCCTTAACGCCGAGAGCGATCAAAGTGCGGGCGAATTCGTCCACGTCGCGCCTAAACTCGGTGTAGGTGCGCGTATAGTCGAGAGTGGTGTACTTAAACGCATATTGATCGGGAAATTCTTCGCACATTCTGTCCAAAACGGCGGGAAAAGTTTCATCGATCAGAATCTCTTTTTTCCAAACGAATTTTCCCGTATGCGCTCTGTTCCAGTAAAGCGACCGCTCCCCTTTCGCCGTATCGCCGAATTGCTTCATATAACTGACGAATTGGGAGAAAATGATCTCGATGTCGCTGAGTTCGCCGCACCATTCGGGATTCCATACGAGAGAAATAAATCCGTCGTAATTGACGGAAGAAAGCGCCGCCATCATCTCTTTTACGGGAAGGCTCCCTTCTCCGAGCAAACAATACGAAACGGTGTCGCCCGTTTTTTTCGCGTCGTTCAAATGGACGTGTTTTACATAAGCGCCGAGATTTTCGATGACTTTTTCGGGCGCTTCGCCCGCGCCGAAATACGCCGCGGAAAAATTCCAGAGGGCAGACAGCGAATCGCTCGCGAAAAATTGGAGCAAATCGCGCAACAGCGAAGTATTCGAGTAAAGACCCGCCGTTTCCACAAGGAGCGACACGCCCGCTTTTTCCGCCGAGGGAAGAACGCTCGAAATAAAGTCTTTTACGCGCGCTCTCGCCTCTTCCTCGTCCGTATGGGACTCCGCCCTGACGCGAACGTAAGGAATATGCAAATTGCGCGCGATCTCCAAGCATTTTTCGATCTCTTCTTGCGCGCCGTTTCGGCTTTCCGGATCGGCGATATCGCAGATCGCGTCGATACAGGGAAGGGAAAGCTTTTTCTCGTACAGCTTGCGAAGCGTGGCAGCAGCCGCGTAATCGTGGAAAGCGCCGTCTTTATCGGTAAATAATCGATTGTGAATGTTATGCAGTTCCACCCCGTCAAAGCCAAGATCGGTCGCATAGGAGCAGAATTCGTCAAAGGTGGAATTGTGCCAGCCTTTCGTTGAAAATGAAAGCTTCATATCATTCCTCCTCGTAAGCGATCTTATTGACCGCGTTGATATACGCTCGAATCGAAGCGCCGATAACGTCGGTGGAAATGCCTTTTCCGGAATACAGTTTTCCGTCTTTTCTGAGTTTAACGAGGGCGGACCCCATCGCTTCTTTTCCCTCGGTTACCGATTGGATCTCGAAATCGTCCAACTCGTAATGAATGCCGAGAATGCTTTCGAGACAAAGGAACGCCGCGTCGATCGGACCGTTGCCCATCATAATGCCGCAAAGCGTTTCTTCACCTTTTTGCAAAGTGATCTGCGCCGACGAACGGATCACGTTCCCGTTGTTTACCACGTAACTGACGAGTTTATACGTCGCGGGAACTTGAAGCGCGGCGGACGCCACGATCGCGTCCAGCTCCTTCGCGCCGACTCTTTTCTTTTCCGCTACGCGCAAAAATTCTTCGAATACCTTGTCCGCGTCCTCGTCCGAAAGATCGTATCCGAGTTTTTCCGCGGCGGAAACGACGGCTTCTTTCCCGTCCTTCGCATCAAGGCTGACGAAAGGTTCGTCCGATATAAAGGGTTTTGCTTGCTCTCTGTCCTGCCCTCCCGAAAGGATCCCCTGAACGCGCGCCATCGTACGATGAAGCTCGGTATAGGTGATCGCGGTCGAATAACCGTTTCTCGCGCCGCTGTTTTTGACCGATTCCGCAAGCGTTTCGAGAGACACTCCGTCTCCAGACAAGACCGCGCGAACCGCCTTCACGCCCTTTTTCACGGCAAGGAGAGCGGAAGAGAGGGCGAAGCCGTTTTTATCCGACACCGCAACTCCGACGGGGATCGAAAGCGATTTTACGTATTTTTCCGCAAAAGACGCGAATTCGTCCGGAAGCATCTCGCCCGCGTCGTCCGAAAGATAAACGGCGTTTGCGCCTGCTTCCGCCGCAGCGGAAAGCACTTCCGAAAGAAAATCTTCTTCCGCGCGCGTTGCGTCCAAAGCGCAAAAATATACTTTTTCCGATTTGGACTTGGCGTACGAAACAAGCTCCTTGACCCATTCGAGCATTTTGGGGGCTTTTTTATGGTGGAAATATTCCATTCCGACGGGTGAAACGCGAAGTTCGACCCGAAGCGCCGAGTTTTTCGCGCCGGAAAGAGCGCGCTCCGCCTCGTCCGCCTCTTCCTTGGAAGCGACGGCGACGGATAAAACGCTGTTTTTAACGAAAGAAGCGCAGGTGCGGATCAGTAGCGTGTCTTCTTTGCCGTTCGATAGTTCGGGAAACTCGATCACGTCCGCGCATAGTTTCTCCAAAAGGCGCGCGATTTCGAATTTCTCTTTGAAGCTGAGTTCGTTCTCTTTTTCGCAAAGTTTAGCCGCTACTTTTATTCCGTTCATACGTTTCCTCCTATTGATCTTTCCCTTATTTTACGACGTAGGTCCAACCGAACGTATCTTCGATCTCACCCCATTGGATGCCGGTCAAAGTATCGTACAGTTTTTGGGTGACTTCGCCGATCTTTCCTCCGTTGATCGTATATTTGACGTCCTTATAGCAAAGTTCTCCGATCGGAGACACGACGGCCGCCGTTCCGCAGCCCCATGCCTCTTCGAGCGTTCCGTTTTTCAGCGCTTCGCCGAGTTCATCGACCGAAAGCAGCCTTTCTTCCACGGTATAGCCTTCCTTTTTCAAAACTTCGATACAGCTCTTTCTCGTAATACCGGGAAGGATCGAACCGGTCAGTTTCGGGGTAACGATCTTGCCCGCGATCTTGAACATAACGTTCATCGCGCCGAC
>DGWX01000032.1 GCA_002395405.1 Christensenella sp. UBA4247 | reverse complement strand
GATTTGGAAATCCACGAGTTTGTCCAGCGCGTCGAAATCCACTTCGCCGTTTTTCATCGGAGTAATGAGCGCGGTAGCCGCTCCCAAGAAAATGCTATCCATACAGCTTCCTCCTTTTTTCCTGAATATATGACGAAAATCACCCCGCCGTTACGCATCGCGCGTTTTCGTTTTTTTGTAAAGAAATTATAACATAGCGCGCGCACGCTATGCAAACGTTATTACGGCTCCGCCGAAAAAAAGAAAGAGCGTCCTTTCGCGGGATAGGTTCCCTTTTTCGGCGCAAGCTAAACGTATGAAAAAGATCTTCGTTTTTTTCTTGATCGTTTTTTGTTTGAGCCTCTTTTTGCCCTTCGGCACGGCGCGCGCCCTCACCCCTTCGGAAAGAAAGCTGCCGATCTTGATGTACCATTCCGTTCTTTCTTCCAAAAGCGGCGTTTATTTCGTCTCGCCCGAAGCGCTCGAGCAAGACGTTCGCGAACTGAAAAAAAGAGGCTACGAAAGCGTTACGATCGCGGAAGTCAAACGCTTTTTAAGAGGCAAAGGAACGCTCCCCGAAAAACCGATCCTTTTAACCTTTGACGACGGGCATTACAACAACCTTTTTTATGCTCTCGAAATTTTGAAAAAGTACGATTTTACCGCTGTTTTACACGTTATCGGGTGCTTTACGGAATACTCTTCGACCCATGAAAAAGATCACCCCGAATACTCGCATTTGACGTGGGAAGAGATTGGAGAGATCGCGCGAAGCGGCGCCTTCGAGATCGGGAGCCACAGCTACGCGATGCATTCCTACAAACCCCGATTCGGCATTAAAAGAATGGAGGGAGAAAGTATAGAAGATTACGAGCGCGCCCTTCGGGAAGACACCTTGAAACTCGAAAAGAACTTGCTCGAGAAAAGCGGCGTGATCCCCGTTTCTTACGCGTATCCTTTCGGCGCTTACGACGGCGAAAGCGAGCGGATCTTGCGCTCCCTCGGGTACGACGCGATCTTTACCTGCTACGAGCGCGTCAACACCTTAAAATTCGGCGACGAAAAAAAGCTTGCGCGCCTCTTTCGCATCAACCGAGACGGAACGAAAAAGACGGTGGATTTTTTGAACGAACACGGAATCGCCTGAAAGCGAGGCGCGCTCGATTTGCTCCCGAGGAAAAAAAATGTAAAATTTCTCTTGAAATAATGATACAATAAAAACAGAAATTCTTGTTCGAGGAGGATCCTATGCGTAAAAAGGCAAAAAATTCGGCTTTGATTTCCTGGGCGATCCCGCTGTTTGCCGCCGCTTGCGGCATAATTTCCTTTTTTATGATTTTCGCGGAATCCATCGTTTTCCCGTCGGCTCTGCTCGGAAACGCCTCTTACACGGGGCTTCAAACCGCGTTCGGTTATACGGTAAACGGAATCAAGTTGTTTACGGGATCCGCGGGGATCTCTCTCGCCTACATATTCCCCCTCGTTGCCGCGGCGGTCGCCGTGATCGGCAAAGGAAACAAGATCTGCGCGATCCTCTCCTCCGCCCTCTTTTTAACCGGCGGCATTCTCGCTTTTTGCGCGACGTCTCTTCTTTCGGGGAATTACGTAGGGACTCCCTCCCTCGGCGCGGGCGCGATCGTTTGCGGTGTTTTGTCCTTCGTCGGCGGAACGGCGGAATGCGCTTCGCTTCTTTTGAAATAATTCAGAAGGTTCCGTTTTCTCCCCCGATCGGAAGATCTTTGATCTCGGAAATATCTTCGAAAAATATCCTTTCACCGCCTATTTTCATTCGCTTGTAAGCGGGGTCAAACGATTCGATGACCCCGCTTTTTCGAACGTATCGCCCGCGGTGATAATACGTTACGGAAACGGCGTCTCCGCGTTCCAGCTTGGACAAAGCGCGAGATAAGGCGGCTTCATCCTCTTCGCTCATTTCCCGCCTTTCCGTTTGCGCCAGCGCCTCTTCTTGCGCGCGGAGCGCTTCGGAAAGCCCTTTCATGGAATCGAAAGGTAAAAACTGTTTCGCCCTGTCCGCCCGATTCATTGCGCGTTATGCCCTCCGATCATTCCGTTGCGCTCGATCGCGGTCGCGCCCTCTTCGAGATCCATCGCGCGAAGAAGCGCGTTCTTTCCCATTTTCTCTTTGATCTCGATCACCGCCCTTTCCAGCCGCTTTTCTTTATCCGTTTTGGTTCGATCGGTAAAAAGATCGTAACCCTCTTCCTCTTCGCTTACGATCCCACCGAAGGAAATTCCGAGGCGGCGAATGGGGAAAGAAGAGTCGGCAGTCTCGTCGAAAAGCGCTCCCACGTATCCCTTGATCAGGGAGAAAAGAGAGGTCGCGTTTTGCATCGAAACCGTTCCGCCCGTCGGGGGGATCGTCCCGAAAGAATAGCCCACGAAAACGGAAACGCTTTTTGCGATCACCCTTTCTTTGATCATTCGTTCCGAAGCCTCCGCCGCCATTTCGAGGAGAACGAGACGCGCCTCGTTTAAGGAATAATCCTTGGGCAAGATCTGCGAAGAAGAGATCGATCGAGACTTCCCCTTGTATGCCTTGATATCCGCGATCGTACAAGGTTCCCTGCCCCACGCGTGATCGATGAGCAGCTCGGCGTTAACGCCGAAGACCTTATACAAAAGCGCTTCGGGCGCGGCGGCGACCGACCGCATATCGTACAATCCGTAATGCGCAAGGCGGCGCGCCGTTCCCTGCGCGATCTGCCAAAAATCCGTGATCGGACGATGATCCCAAAGGGTCTCTCGATAGCTTTCCTCCGTCAGAAAGCCGATATGATCGCGGCTGTGCTTGGCGGTTATATCCAGAGCGATCTTCGCGAGATATAAATTTTCTCCGATCCCCGCTGTCGCCGGAACGCCGATCTCCCGCGCGATCTCTCCGATCAAAAACCGCGCGAACTCTTTCGCGGTTTTCCCGTATATTTTGAGATAATCGGTAGCGTCTATAAAACTTTCGTCGATCGAATACACGTGTATGTCCGATTTGTCGATATAGCGGAGATACAGCCCGTAGATCCTTGCGGCGTAATCAATATACTTTTTCATCTGCGGTTTTGCCGCGATATAAGAAATACTCTTCGGGATCTCGCTGATTCGACAGCGGTTTCGGACTCCGAGCGATTTCATCTTGGGCGAAACGGCAAGGCAAAGCGCGTTCTTCCCGCGCGTTACGTCCGCCACTACAAGGGGCGTTTCAAACGGATCGAGAGATCGCTCCGCGCATTCCACGGAAGCGTAAAAACATTTCATATCAATGCAAAAATACGTTCTCTTTTTATTCACCGATCCCTTTTCCTTTCTCTTCTTGACAAAGATATACGAACATATGTTCGCATAAACATTATACGCCTTTTCCTTTGGTTCGTCAACCTCGATCCATAAAAAAGTATCGGTAAAATTTTCCAAAGAAAAACGAAAAAATCGATTCAAAAAAGCCGCGATTCTATCCCAGAAAGAACCCTGATTTGTCTACCAAATCAGGGTTCTTTCATGTGTAAATAATACGAAAAGGCTGCTGTTTTTTTCAATTCTTGTTTTTTCTATAGAGTAGAGAAAAATCTAATAAGTGCAAATCCTATATGAATCAATAGAGAGGCAATCAACCATTTTTTTAAGGAATTCATTTGCTTTGGATATTTTTCTTTTTGCGCCAGGTAGATACCAAATGCAATAACAAGAAAAAATAGTGCAAATATGTTCAGTGCGAGGAGCGGCTTATCTTCTTTTTTCTTCTTTTCGCCTGTAATAATATATTTTGGTTCATCCGTTTGAGAAGTCTTTTTTATTTCCTCGTTTATTTCTTTTTGATCATCCATAATAAGCTCCTTTTTTTATCCAATAATCAAATTGTAATCTATTTCAGGTTAAAAGTCAATAACCTATTTCAGATTAAATAAAATGGTTTTGAGGTGGCATATGTATAAAAGGATACGTGATTTGAGAGAAGATAGAGATTTAAATCAAACGCAAGTAGCAAAAATGCTGTCCATGTCCCAAACCGGTTATTCAAAATATGAAACGGGAGAAAATGATATTCCGACAGCGGTTCTTATAGCATTATCGCATTTTTACAGCGTTAGTATTGATTATATTTTAGGGCAAACCAACAAAAAAGAGAGATATCCCTCATAAAGACACTAAAAAAATCGATCTTATTACAATTTTTTTTCAATAGTAATACAGGAATAGGTCAACATTCTCCTTATCCTTCCACATAAATTCCTTAGCTCTTTGAATTGCGCATCGTCAATATAATTCGATGAATGCAATAAAATTAACCAACTTACTGTTTCCATACACTCTTTGCGAGCAATTTTCAGTTTTGAAATCATGTCCGGTAGGCTTTGCGGATACTGTGCCTCGGATATGTTTGCATAAACGCTGGAAGAAGACTTTTTAATCTGGAAAACCATATTGGAACAATTCCCGAAATTTAGGGTTTTGTATAGTAACTCTATTTCGCTTGCAAGTTACAAAGAACAATCAATAAGTGGATTCTTTTTACGCAATTTCAAATTTGGAAATCATATCTGCCGGGCTTTGTCCGTAATTCGCCTCTCTGATATTGGCATAAACGCTACTTGAAGATTTTTTATCTGAAAACAAATGTTGTTTTCATTGGATATTGTTTCACACAATATAGCAACGGTTACGGCGAGTTTTTCAGAGTATTCCATAAGATAGTTCTTCATGAAAATATCATAACGAATATACCATCAAAAAATCAATATCATCACGCGAATGCGTGCATATCATCACGATTGAAAATCGTGCATATCATCAACACACAGTGTTGCATATCATCAAACCGAAGCGGATTGTTTTTATGCACGGCAAAGCCGTGATGATATACAGGCGCAAGCGCCTGATGATATACAAAGGCTTACAGCCTTTGATGATATGCCAAACCTCGCTTCGCTTCGGTTCGGATACAAAAAATCTCGCCGTTTATTGACGACGAGATTTTTTGGAGCTAATGGCCGGATTCGAACCGGCGACCTGTTCATTACGAGTGAACTGCTCTACCGACTGAGCCACATTAGCTTATCAACTATCCTATTATATCTTTTTTTTTCAAAAGATACAAGAGTTTTCGAACACTTTTCGATTTTTTTATCGAAGCGTCTTACAGACCCTTTTTTACCTCGCTGACGAAGTCTTGCATCCTTTCCATCGCGCGTTCGAGTCTTTCCATACTGTACGCGTAACTGATGCGAACGTGCGCCCTGTCCGTTTCGCTGAAAGCGCTTCCCGGGACAACGGCTACTTTCTTTTCGTACAAAAGGCGCTCCACGAAGGTTTCGTCGTCCATACCGAGCTCGCTGACTCGCGGGAAGATATAGAAGGCGCCCTTCGGTTCGAAGCAATCCAGCCCCATATCCAAAAGCGCTTTATAGATGAATTTTCTCTTGCGGTCGTACTCCAAACGCATTTGCTCCACGAAATCGAAATCCGTTTCGAATCCGTGTTTCAAAAGGGCGATCAAAGCTTCTTGCGCCATCGTCGGAACGCACATAATCGCGAATTGGTGGATCTTGTAAACCTGCTGATAAATCTCCTTCGGCGCGGCGAGGTAGCCAAGGCGCCAGCCCGTCATCGCGAAGGATTTGGAAAATCCGCTGAGAAGGATCGTTCTCTCTTTCATTCCGGGCAGCGCGGCGATCGAAGTATGCTTTACGCCGCCGTAAGTCAGCTCGGAATACACTTCGTCCGTAACCACGATCAAATCGTGCTTTTTAATGACGGGGACGATCGCTTCGAGCTCTTTTTTCGTCATAATCGCGCCGGTCGGATTGTTCGGATAACACATCAAAAGAACCTTCGTTTTGGGCGTGATCGCTTTTTCGAGCGCTTCGGGGGTCAGAATAAAATTCGTGTCCTGCGTGGTTTCCACGACGACCGGAACGCCGCCCGCCATCGTAACCGCGGGATAATAAGAAACGTAACAAGGATCGGAAACCAAAACTTCGTCGCCGGGGTTCAAAAGCGCGCGCATCGTAATATCCACCGCCTCCGAAACGCCGATGGTCGGCAAGATCTCCGAGGAAGGATCGTACTCCAAAGCATACTTTTTATGGATATAATAGCTCATCAACTCGCGGAGCTCCATAATGCCGCCGTTCGAAGTATAATGCGTATGACCGGAAAGAAGGCTGCGAACGCCGCCGTCGATCCCCTCTTTCGGCGTTACGAAATTCGGCTCGCCCACGCCGAGAGAAATACAATCGGGCATCGTTGCCGCAATGTCGAAATACTTTCGGATTCCCGAAGGCTTTAAGCCAACGATCTTATTGTTCAAATATTTATTGTAGTCCATAGTATCAATATTATAATTCTCAGCGGGATTTAAGTCAATGTTTTTCGAAAAAAGAAAAAGACTCTTACTTTCCCGCTTCTCCGCGCAGGATCGCTTTTATAATCTCGGAAGCCACAACGAGCCCCGCCGCCGCCGGCGTAAAGGAATTCGATCCGAGCGCACCGCCGAGGCTTTTCGGTTTCTCGGTAGAAAAAACGGCGCGTACGCCCTGCGCGATCCCCCGCGCGGCAAGTTCCTTTTTGATTTTTTTCGCAAGCGGGCAAGTATGCGTTTCGGAAATATCCGCGACGCGGAATGCGGTCGGATCCTCTCTGTTCGCCGCGCCCATCGAACTGACGATAAAAGCGCCTCGCTTCTTCGCTTCCGCGATCAGCGCGATTTTCGAGGGAACGGAATCGATCGCGTCCACGATCGCGTCCGCCTCCCAAATCTCACCGAGAGAGGAAAGGTTTTGCTCTGTAACGAAGGTTTTCAGCGCCGTAACGCGGCAATTCGGATGGATCTCCCGAACGCGCTTTTCCATCAATTCGGCTTTCCCCTGCCCGACGGAAGAAGGAAACGCGATGATCTGGCGATTGACGTTCGAGGGCGAAACCACGTCCGCGTCCACGAGGACGATCCGCCCCACGAAAGCGCGCGCGATCGCTTCCGCCGCAAAGCCGCCCACACCGCCTACGCCGACGATGGCGACGGAAGCGCGGGAAAGGCGCTCCACCCCTTCTTTGCCGTATAAAAGCTCCAATCTGTCCGAATAGTTTTCCATAAGGAAAGTATATCGCGTTTTCGGGAAAATGGCAACGACCGCGCTTGCATTTTCCCGCCGCAGAGTCGGAAAAAAACGCGCGCACGCACAAAAGAAGATTTCTTCGCGCGCTTGACGGCAAAAAAAATTCCCTGTTATAATTTTTCCGTTATGGAAAACTTACAATCTCAAAAAATGGCGAATATGCCCGTTAAAAAGCTTTTGATCTCAATGAGCCTGCCCGCGATCTTCTCGATGCTCGTTCAGGCGATCTACAATATCGTGGACAGTTTGTATCTCGCCCGTTTCAGCGAAAAAGCCATCGAAGCCACGGCGATCGTGTTCCCGTTGCAAATGCTCATCGCGTCCGTCGGTATCGGGATCGGCGTGGGAACGAACGTATATATTTCCAAAAGTCTCGGCGAAGGAAAACGCGGCCGCGCGAGTTTTGCCGCGCAAAACGGCATCTTTATGGTGGCGATCGCAATCGTGGTCGCGATCATTTTGGGCTTTACGGCGGTCAAGCCTTTCGTTCGCGCTTATACGGCGGATCAAGAAACCTTTAATATGGCGGTATCTTATCTTTCGATCTGTATGATCTTCTCCTTCGGATCTCTGATCGAACTGACGACGAGCAAGATCCTGCAAGCGACGGGGAATATGCGCGTTCCGATGTTTACCCAGCTCATCGGCGCGATCTCGAATATCATTCTCGACCCCTTTTTGATCTTCGGGATCGGAGTTTTTCCCCGCCTCGGCGCGAAAGGCGCCGCGATCGCAACGGTGTTCGGACAGATCCTCGCGATGGCATTCTCGCTCAGTATGTTGATTTTCAAAAAGCAAGACGTTCAGATCCTTCGCAAAGGGTTTTATCCTTCGCCCTCTTATATGTGGCGCATCTTAAAGGTCGGTTTGCCCTCCATGCTGATCAGCGCTCTCCCTTCCTTTACGACGATCCTCGTTAATAACTTCATCAAAGGTTTCCCTTACGCGATCTCCGTTCTCGGCGTTTATTTCAAACTGCAATCTTTCGTTTTCCTGCCGATTTTCGGTTTGACACAAGGCGCCCTGCCGATCCTCAGTTACAATTACGGCTCGGGTTGCCGACCCCGTTTTTCCGAAACCTTCCGATTTATGATCACGCTCGCGCTCGGCTTTATGGGCTTGGGGCTCATTATCTTCCAAGCGATCCCGAATTATCTTATGATGCTGTTCGGACACGGGGCGGATTTCGTTCGCGTCGGAACGTACGCGATGCGCATCATCAGCATTTGCTTCCTATTCGCCGCGATGTGTATTTCCATCACCACGATGATGCAGTCTCTCGGGCGCGGGTTTACCTCGCTTCTCATCACCCTTTCGAGGCAGCTTATTATTATTCCATCCGCTTTTATCCTCGCAAAATATACGGGAACGACGGGCGTTTGGTTCGCTTACCCGATCGCGGAGATCTTTACGAGCGCCGTATTTATCCCCATCGCCTTGAAGGTATATCGCAAAGAGTTTGATAAACGCGCCTCTTTCCTTGCCCGTCAAAATGAAAATGCCACGGAAGCACCCGCCGAAAGCCCGGCGGAAGAAACCGCTTCCGTTTTCTCTCTCGGCGAGAAGCACGAATGAGCGAAAAAATCTTTTCTTCGGTTACGAACGATTTCCCGCCCGTGTTTGACGAAAACGCACGCGTTTTGATCCTCGGGAGTTTGCCTTCCGTTGCTTCGCGCGCCGCGGGTTTTTATTATATGAATCCGCAAAATCGGTTTTGGAAAATGCTCTCCGCCCTTTACGGCGAACCCTTCCCCGAGATGAGCAAAGAAGAAAAGATCCGCGCATTGAAAAGACGCGGCGTCGCCCTGTACGACGTCATCGGAAGCTGCCGCTTGCTCGGTTCGTCCGACAGCTCGATAAAAGACGCGGAATGTACGGATATTCCTTATATTTTGCAAAATTCGAAAATCAAAAAAATTCTTTTGAACGGTACAAAAGCCCATTCGCTTTTCTTAAAATTTTATCCTTCGCTTGCCGATCTTGCGCAGTGCCTTCCCTCCACTTCCCCCGCCAATGCAAAATTCTCATTATCCGACCTCGTTCACATTTGGGGCGAAGCTCTGAAATAAAAAAAAATGCGAACCTGAAATCGGGCTCGCGCTTTTTTCTTATAATGAAATTTATTTTTCTTCCGCAACGACGACGTTGATCTTCGTCCGAACGCCGGCGTATAGCTTGATCTCCACCGTAGCCCTTCCGAGCTTACGAAGGGGCTCTTCCAAAAGAATGTTCTTTTTCTCAACCTCATACCCTTGTTTTTTGAGTTCTTCCGCGATTTCCTTACTCGTAACGCTGCCGAAAAGCTTTCCGCTCTCGCCGCACTTAACGTACAGGGTAACGGTTGCCATATTGAGTTTTTCCGCCGCCGCTTTCGCCTGAGCGAGCTCCTTTTCTTTTCTCGCGATCTCGGCCGCTTTCTTTTGATTCGTCTCGTTTACCGCGGAAGCGGACGCCGCCACCGCAAGTCCTTTGGGGATCAAAAAATTCATAGCGTAACCGTCGTTTACGTTCACAATGTCGCCTTTTTTCCCTTTATTCTTTACGTCCGCAGTCAATACGACTTTCATAATTTCTCCTTTCCGCGCGTTTTTCGAGTCGCGCTTCTCTTTTGCTTTATTGTAACACAAGGGAATCGGAAACGCAATAATTCCCTCGGATTAAAGAGAAACTCGATATAAGATTCCGCTAAAACGGGGAATAATCTTCGCGCTTTTGCATAAAAGATACCGATCGGGACAAAATAGAAATCGGAGGTACGATATGAAAGGATTAAGATGCGGCACGAGTAACTGCGAACACAATGAATGCGAACGTTGTATGGCGGGGATCATCGATATCGGCGCGAACGGCGTTTGCAAAACCAAGATCAAACGAGACGGCGGTGAGCTTTCTCAAATCTTTGCCAATTACGAAGCCGCGCCGGAGATCGACGTCCTTGACAACGTGGATACCGTCGTTCAATGCACGGCGGATTGTATCTTTAACGTAAACAGCATGTGCGGTTTGGAGGCGATCAACGTGGAAGACGGGCTGGTCAA